>WHSS01000006.1 GCA_009379975.1 Actinophytocola sp. | reverse complement strand
TCGGTGTCTCCACTCAGCGGGTCAGCCAACTCGCCCGTGACCGGGTGACCTCATGAGCCGCAGCGACAAGGCGGCGGCGGTGTGAGGCGGCTACCGGTGGTGCGAGCGTGACACCCGACCGAACCTATCGGCTCAACGTCACACTCGCACAACCCGCACGGCGCTGCCCGCGCCTCAGCGGACCAGTTGCCGAGCCTGCAAATGATCCTGGCGGTGCTCGAGGACGGTGCCGTCAGGCACTTCGCGCACCAGGTCCAGGAGCGAATCCGCGATCTCGTGCGCAAGGGACGAGTCGTAGCCCTGCGCGGCCATGCTGGACGCGATCGCCTCGGCGTAGTCGCCCTTGCTGAGCTCGTCGATCGTGCGCACCACGGCTGTCGTGGTGGCGCGATGCGAATTCAGCCCGCCGAAGCCGCGACCACAGCCGCAGCTGTCGTCGGGGTCGTCATTGCCGCTCTGGCACATCGGCGGGAACCACAGCAGCTCGCCTTCGATACATCCGTTGTAGTCGTTGGCGCGCATCCCCTGCGTCTGCGACGTCGCGACCAGCACCTTGATCATCGCTGGAAACCTCCCCTGACAGATCGCGCCTGCCCGAGTGGCAGTGCGTCGTGCTCTGTCTTACCAACGAGCACCGACAGAATCGGTGCGCGCTGATCAACGCACCGTGGGGCTGTCGCTCTCGAAGATCGACCCTTCGCCGAAGCCGTCCTCGTCCTCTTCCTCGAAGCCGCTCTCACGCCCGCCGTCAGCGGCGGGACCAGGCACGGATACGTCGGTGTCGAGTTCGTCCGCGGCGCCGCCGACGAGGGGGCGAAATGAGTCGACGACGTGCGTGGCAGCGCCTTCCCGCGCCGTCCGGACCAGCGCCAGGATCTTCGCCGCGAGCTCGGCGCCCTTGCCCGAGACCGCGGCGTCGTCGATGGTCAGGTCGAGCAACGCGCCGTTGGGCGCGACCGAGACGGTGAGCTTGCCGTCCTCCGAGGTCACCGTCTCGCCCGCCGACTCGAGATTGCGCCGGAACGAGGCGGCTTCCCGCTGCATGCCTGCCACCTTGGATTCGAAGTCCTTCAGCCACTCATCCGGTGTCATCACTGCGTCCTTTGCTTCGGGGTGAGCGCGGCACTCAGCCCTGCGGGTCGTTGACGCCCTCGCGGGTCACGTCGTAGGTGTAGGTCGTCGACTCGGTGCCGCCGGTGAACGGGCCCGTGCCGTCCAGATACCGCCGCACCGAAGGGTCCGAGCTGCTGTCCAACTGCCCGGCCGCGTCGACATAGTTGCCACCGATGGCGTGATTGCCGCCGATCGTGCCGGTCTGGTTGTCGAACGCCACCGTCGTGCGGTTCGGGCCATCGGGGTTATCGCCGGCGTCGAGGTGCGGCACAATGTCACCGCTGTTCTCCAGGGACAGCATTTCCACGCTGTCGGGGATGTCCAGCCTGCCGACCGGCGAGCCCGCGGTGACCACGTGGGTGACGTTGTAGCCGCCGGCGACGAGGTCGTCGGTGGCCGCCGTGGCGACGATGCCGCCCTGGCTGTGGCCGACCAGCATGACCGGAGCGTCCGGCGCGGATGGCCGCTGATCGGCCATCGCCCGGGCCAGGGCTTCCTCGATGCCCTTCTGCAGCACCGTGTTGTTGCCCGCCATCGCGTCCACGTTGACGCCGAGGTCGTTGGCGCTGACCTCGGTGCCCGGCGCGTTCCAGTCCTTGGTGCCGGGAATGTCGACGACGTAGCCGGTGACGTTGCCGTTGGCGTCCTTGACGACGCGCACGTCGATGTTGCTGTCGTCCGCCTCGTTGCGGGCGTCGAGGCCGCCCAGGAGGTCCTCCAAGTCGTCCGGTGGCATGTCGTCGGCGGTCTTGTCGACATCGGTGACCACGGCTTCGCCGTCCGGGTAGGTCTCGGCGAGCACAGCCGTCAACCCGGCGACGTCGAGCGGAATACCCAGGCTGGCGAGCATCCCCGGCGACATTGCGATCAGCTCGTCGAGCATGCCAGGGTGCTCGACCAGCCAGCGCTCCCAGTCGCCGTCGTAGTTGAGGTAGATGTCGGCCGCGATGGCACCGCCGCCGACGAGTCCCGCGGTCACGGCGGTGAGCGGGTTCGACGTGATCGCGGCGCCCGCCAGCCAGCGTGACGCGTCGAAGGCCTTCGCGGCCAGGTCGTCCATGGTCTGGTAGACCTCGTTGGTCGCCCGCAGCGCCAGCCCGCGCACCCCGATCGCCGCCGAGGTGGCGGTCAACCCGCTCGGCCCGTCGAGCGCGCCGAACATGGCCGCCTCGAACTTGGCGACGCCCACTGGGTTCAACAGCGCCGAGGCGATCACGTCCGGCTCGACGAGGAACCCCTGACTGGCCATGGCGACGCCCAAGGTGTCGGCGGCGACGTCGTCGGTCAGCCTGCCCATGGCGGCGAGGTCTTCGTACTGCGCCTCGGTGCCGCCCGCGCCGCCTTCGACGCTGATGTTGGAGACGCCGGGTCCCGTAGGTTCGGTCATGACAGCGTCGCCGCGACGAAGGGCGCCACCCAGGTGCCGATGTCTTCCCTGGCGGCCGGTTCGAGCTTCACCAGCTTGCGGCCGGAGCCGTCCGGCACCGGCGTGATGCCGCTCCACCCGGCATCGGAGTGCAGCCAGGTGATCTGCTCGGAGGCGACCCGGCCACCCGCCTTGCCCGTCAGCTGGCAACGCAGCGCGCCGTCCGAACGGTTAGCCGCCCGCAACGCCACCTTCGCTTCCGCCGCGGGCAGGTCGAGCTTGTCGAGAACGGCTGCCTGCACGCCAGGGTCGGCCTCGCGCATCAACCGGGCCACCCCCATCTCGTGCAACGCGGTCAGCGGGACGGTGCCGCGCAGCGGATCCGGCGCGCTCTCGCTCAGCGCCGACGAGATGCCGGTGGTCGTCGAGTCGGGCGGCACCGCCCTGATCAGCTCACGGCCGAGGTGCACCGCGGCGAACATCGACAGCTCAACGGCGCCGTCGGCCAGCACGAACAGCGATGCTCCCAACGGTCCGGAGACGGCGTGCAGGCTGCGCGAGCCCTTGCCCGCGATCGAAACCGTGGTGTCCAGCATGACCTGCGGGCCCGCCAGGATGCCCAGGTTGACCTGCACCGACCGGTGAACCTCGGCCTCCTCGCCGGTGCCCTGCACCACGCGCTTCTTGGTCAACTCGGACTCGGCGAGCCCGAACGGGGTATCCGGGGCGGGTCGCCAGCCGGGCGGCATCTCCATGCCGGTCTTCGCGACGAGATAGGCGAACTCGGCCGCAGAGAGCACCAGCCGGTGCGGCGGCGGAGGCTGTGTAGTCGGGGGCGGTGATGACATCTACGCCGCCACCCCCTGCTGCCGCATGAAGTCCCCGACCTCGAGCCACGCCTTGTCACCTTCCGGTGGCAGGTTGTCCGGTCCCCATGGCCAGCCCTGCCACGGCGGCTGCGGCGGCTTGGGCGCGTCGCCACCACCGACGCCGAGCATGTCTCCCACCCCGTCCGCGATGTCCTTGACGGCGTCCTTGAATCCCTCGACAGCGCGGTTGAAGGTGTCGACGGCGCTGCGGAACCAGCTGGTGACCGACTCCATGATGTTCTTGATCAGCGCGATCATCTCGCGCACCTGCTGCGCGTGGCCGCGAAGCAGGGCGGCCGCTTCGTCCATGCGTTCCGAAACGCCGTCGAGTGCGCGGCGGTCGTCGTGCACGAGGTCCCGGCACCGGTCCGCCGCGATGGACTGCCATCGCATGACCTGCGCTTGGTCGTCCATCTCCGAGGAGCGTGTCCGCACCTCCTCGGCGCGGTTGCCGATGTCGACCGCGATGCGATCAAGCTCGTCCGGATCCCCGTAGAACGCCATTCGCTTCCCCCGTGCCGGGCCGCCCGTTGCTGCTGTCGGGGAAGTAGACGCCGCCGCCGGGCGCCTGGTTCCCGCGACTTGGAGCCAACCACGTGGAAACGGAGCCCAAGGCCACCTTGGGTTCCTATATGGCGCCCGCGGCCACCTTGGGCTCCCGTACTACGCGCGATATACCCACGATTACATCTTGTTCGCCGTGCGTTACAAAATGCGCGCCTCCGGCGAACTGCAACTAGTAACGCGCTCAGTACAGAGCGCTGTTGCGGTAGTCGCGAGAAGTGAGGTACACGATGCGACCAGCAGAGGCGCCCGTGACGGAGCCGGAGAAGTCCCAGCGGGGCGTGCGCCCGGCGTTCGTACTCGCCACGGCGGCATGGGTCGTCGTGGTCGCGACGGGCCTGACCGTCTACGCCACCACCAAACCGATATACGCGATCATTGAGGCAGAGCTCGCGGGGAGCCATGCCGGCACCCGTGAACTAGCCGGCATCGATGCCGAGCTGTGGCCGTACGCGGGCTTGCTCACGCTCGGCATGTTGACGCTGGCCATCGCCTGCGCGCTGGGATGGCAGACCTTCGTCACCCGGCGCGCGAGGTTTGCCGCCACGGGGGCCGCGGGGGCCGCATTCCTGGTGATGGCGCTGCACGCGATCGAGACGTTCCTGCTCACATCGGCCGGGGCGGGGCTGGGGCAGGCGTATGGCTCTGATGCCTATTTCGCCTGGGCGAGCGGCATCGCCGCGGTCAAGTACGTCGTCCTGACGCCGGTGGTCGTCATGGCGCCCGCCGCGATCATCGCGGCGGTCGGGAGAGTGATCGCCTTCCTGATTCGGCGACGCAAACCACGCGCCCCTCGGGCGCCCGACGACGTGATCCTGCCGCCGCCGGTGTCGTCCGATGAGCCCGGAGACCTCAAGCGGGCGATCGACGATGGCCGCCTGGACGCCATGACACGGTGGCGCAACGCCGGTCAGTGTCCTCCCGGCCGGGGTGCCGCGGCTGTCGGATTCTGCGTGTCCGGCGGTGGCATTCGATCGGCATGCGTCTCGCTGGGCGCATTGCAAGCGCTGCGCGAGGAGCTGCTCAAGGCCCGGTACCTGGTTTCGGTCTCCGGCGGCGGCTACATCGCGGGCGCGATGCAACTGGCCCTGCGGAAGCTTCCCGATGGCCAGGCAGGCCGGTCTGCCGCGACACCCGGCGACGTCTTCGAGCCCGGGTCGGCCGAGGAAGACCACGTGCGCAGGCACAGCAAGTACCTCGCCGACGGTGCCAACGAGTGGCTGGTCGCCGCGGGTGTCGTGCTGCGCGGCGTGCTGGTCTCGTTGACGCTGATCGCGGCGATCACGCTGGTCGCCGGCCTGGCGCTCAGCTGGGCGTATCAGCTGGTGCCCGTCACCGACATTTCCGACGTGGCTTCGAAGGGCGGTTTCGTCGCCGACGCCGACAAGCAGCTCGAGTTCCGGGAGCCTGCCTTGTGGGCGATCCTGGTCCTCGTCGGTCTGGCCGCCGTCACGTGGGGGTCATGGCTGGTGACGCACTCCGTCACCGGTAGGCGTCATCTTTGGCGGCTCAGAGCGTCGGGGGCGCTGGTCCTCATCGCACTGCTGCTGACCTCGGCCGTCGTGCTCATCCCCAGCATGGTGCGAGCGGCGGCATGGCTCGTGGGAAAGATCCCGATCGACAACGGCGAGGAAGCCGCCGCGGGCGGCGCGGCGACCGGGACGCTCGCGTACCTCGGCGCCCTCCTCGCGATGCTGTGGCGTCACCGAACGCGGACAGGCAACCTCGTGGCGAGGGTCCGCGCACTGTTCTCCGCGCAGGCGGAGAGCAAATCCATGCTGCAAGCCCACGCGAAGGGGCTCACCTCGCGGCTCGTGGTGTGGGCGGTGCTGCTCATGCTCGGCGTCGTGTCGCTGTTCCTGCTCGCGTGGACCATCTGGGCAGGCTGGGGCTGGCCATGGCAGGTCCAGGTCGGCGTCCCGCTCACGCTGGCCGTGATCGCGCTGGTACTCGATCAGACCTGGGTCAGCCTGCACCCGTTCTACCGGAAGCGCATCGCCAGTGCCTTCGCGGTGCGCCGAGTGCGGCGCCCGGACAACGAGGTCGTGGCGCGTGGCTATGACTTCGACGAGGAACGCACCCCGCTGGACAAGTATGGCGAAAGGGCGGCCGGCTTCCCGCAGGTGATCTTCGCGGCGGCGGCGAACCTGTCCGGCTCCGACCGCACGCCACCGGGCAGGCGGGCGGTGTCGTTCACGATGTCGCACGACTACATCGGCGGACCGGAGATCGGGTTCGCCAAGACGGGATTCTTGACTAAGCTCGTCAGCCAGCATCTGCAAAAAGACCTGAGCGTCCAGGCCGCCGTCGCGATCTCCGGCGCCGCTATCGCCTCGGCGATGGGCCGCCGATCGCTGCCGTATCAGACGCTCTTCGCGTTGTCGAACGTCCGGCTGGGCACCTGGCTGCCCAACCCCACGGCCGCCGCGATGATGGCGGACGGTACCGATTGGCGGACACCGTGCGTGCCGAGGGTGCGGCGGTTGTCGTACCTGCTGCGGGAGGTGCTCGGCGTGTACCCCGACGACGCACCGCTGGTGTTCGTCTCCGACGGCGGGCATTACGAGAACCTGGGCCTGGTCGAGTTGCTGCGGCACGGCGTCAAGCTCGCCTACTGCATCGACGCCAGCGCGGACAGCCCGCCGTTCGCCGCCACCCTCGCCGAAGCCATCACCCTGGCCCGCGAGGAGCTCGGCATCAGGATCACCCTCACCGACCCACGAGACCTCATTCCAGGCGGTGCGCCGCCCTTGGAGCCGGAGGACCCGCTCGCCGCGTTGCAGGGCAGGCTGTCGAACGAGGCGGTGATCACCGGCACGATCGTCTACCCGGAGGTCAAGCAGTTCGACGACGGCACGGAAGGTACGACAGGAACGCTGATCTTCGCGAAGGCGTCGCTGACCGCTGAGATGCCGTACGAGCTGCTGTCTTATGCCGTTTCCGATCCGGTCTTCCCGCGGAACGGTACGAGTGACCAGTGGTTCGATCACGGCCAGTTCGACGCCTACCACGCGCTCGGGCGATACCTGGGCGAACAAGCGCTGATCAAACGCCAAAGCCTGGGGGTCCCCACCGTGCTGGTAGAAAGCTGAAAGACGCCTTCAGTCCACTGAGTGGAGTGAGTGACGCTTTCAGTCCGTTGAACGGACTGAAAGCGTCTTTCAGCGCGTTTCTCCCGGCCGCGGTCGGCGTTAGTTGGGCATCGAGGTATTTGCCTGGCAAACGGTGATGGCGGAGGAGCTTTCGTGCGTACTTCCCGATGGGCGGCCTGGCGAACCCGGGTCATCGGACCGGTCTTACTCGCACTCCTGCTGGTCAGCGGGATCAGTCAGCTGCCTGCCACCGCTGCCGAGCCGCGGCAGCAGACCGGCTACCTCCCGGTCGCGGTCGGCACACCGGAGGAAACCACGCTGCACTACCAGGTGCTGCTACCCGACGCCGAGCAATGGGGTCCCGGCCCCTACCCGGCGGTGATCGACTACTCCGGCTACCTGCCCGCCATCGACATCTACGACGGGCTCGACACGCGCTTCCTCGAAGCCGGCTACGCCGTGGTCGGCCTCAACATCCGCGGCACGAGCTGCTCCGGCGGCAAGTTCGACTACTTCGAGCCGCGGCAGGCGACCGACGGCGCGGAGGCCATCGAGTGGCTGGCGACGCAGTCGTGGTCCAACGGCAGGCTGGCGATGGTCGGCAAGTCCTACCCGGGCATCACCCAGGCCTTCGTCGCGGCCGAGCAACCGCCGGCGTTGCGGGCGATCGTGCCGGGCCACATCTTTGCCGACCTGTATCGCGACGTGCCATTCCCCGGCGGGATCATGAACGCCACCTTCGCCGGTGGCTGGTCGGCGCAACGCGTCTACGAGAGCCATGTGGTCGGCCCGACCACCTTCGCGGAGACCGGTGACGAGCAGTGCCTGCGCAACCAGGCCGAGCATGCGCCGAACGCGGCGTTCAACCCGCTGGTGCGTCTCCTCGCCGAGCAGTACGACGGGCCGATCTTCCGGGAGCGTTCGCCGTGGGAGTTCGCCGACCGCATCGATGTGCCGACCTTCCTGATCGAATCGTGGCAGGACGAGCAGGTCGGCTCGCGCGGCACGCACCTGCTCGAGCGGATGCGCACCGACGATGTGCCGTGGCGGTTCCTGGCCACCAACGGTGATCACGGCGAGTACTACGGCGAGCAGGTGTTCGGCCACATCCTGCGGTTCCTGTCCTACCACCTGAAGCAGGAGATCCCGGCGGATGACACCTTCACGGTGACCGAGCCGGTGCGCCAGCCCAACGGCCAGCCGCACCCCACCCGCACGCACACCCGCCCGGCGTCGTTCGACGAAGCCCTGGAGCGCTACCAGGCGGAAGACCCGGTGACGATCAACTGGGAGAACGGCGCGGCGGGCGGTAGCAAGGCGGCGTGGAGCGAGACCTATGCCGACTGGCCCGCACCGGAGCAGCGGGCGTGGCGGCTCTCGCTGGATCCCGGCGGCAGCCTGACCGAGGACGTCCCGCGGCCCGGAGCCGTCGACTACCGCTACACCCCCGTGCTCGGTTCCCAGGAACGTGGCGGCGAGGACCTGCTGGGCGAACCACCGGCCAGCTGGAGTGATCGCCCGCCCGACGGCACCTTCGCGGACTTCACCACCGAGCCGCTCACCAGTGATCGGGTACTGCTCGGCTCCGCGTCGGCCGACCTGTGGCTGTCCTCCACCGCACCGGACACCGACCTGGAGGTCACCCTCACCGAGGTCCGGCCCGACGGCAAGGAGGTGTTCGTCCAGCAGGGGTGGCTGCGCGCGAGCCACCGCGCCGAGGACCCGAAGTGGTCGACCGAGCTGCGGCCGTTCCAGACGCATCGGCTCACCGACAGCGCGCCGCTCATCGTGGACCAGCCGGAGCTGCTGCGCGTGGAGATGTTCCCATTCGGCCACACGTTCCGGGAGGACTCGCGGATCCGCGTCACCGTTGCCGCGCCGCACCTGCGGCCCGACCTGTGGGGCTTCGCCGCGCTGCCCGCACCCGCGGTCAACACCGTGCACACCGGCGGCGCGTACCGCTCGTCCGTGGCGCTGCCGCTGCTCGAGGGTGAAACCGCGGGCGCTCCGCTGCCGGAGTGCGGCTCGCTCCGGAACCAGCCGTGCCGGCCAGCAAGGTTTTGAGCGAGTGTGACGTTGGGGCAATAGGTTCGTTCCTCTGCCGGATGTCACGTTCGCACCACCGCGGCAAGCACAACCGCCGCCGTGAGCATTTCTCGGCTATGTTCGACGCAATGAGCAAGGTAATAGGCACCGTCGCCGAATACCTGGACAGCCTGGAACCCCCGAAGCGCGAGGTCGTCAGCACGGTTCGCGACGTAGTGAACCGGGCGCTGCCCCTGGGCTACAAGGAAGACATCGCCTTCAGCATGATCGGCTGGGGCGTGCCGCTGGAGCGCTATCCGGACACCTACAACGGCCAGCCGCTGAGCTACATCGCGCTCGCCGCGCAGAAACGCCACTACTCGCTTTACCTGAACGCGGTGTACATCAAATCGGTCGGGGAAGCGGAGTTCCGGCAACGGTGGGAGGCGACCGGCCGTAAGCTCAACATGGGCAAAAGCTGCCTGCGGTTCACCACGCTGGACGATCTCGACCTGGATCTGATCTCCGAAGTCGTAGCCCGGCACCCCGGTGGACGAGTTCATCGAGCAGTACGAGATTTCCCGCGGCACCAGGGACTGCTAGCGGGTAGCTGGGGGTTGAGAACTGCTCGGTGGTCTGTGACCAATCGTGATCGCATGTGACCGTCTGCGAGTCGCTTCCACGGTTTGGCAGATGGCGCGGTTACCGTAGTTGTGGTCGCGGTGGGGGTCAGGCTAAAGCCAAGTCTAGTTCCGACCCGATCCGCCGGGAGTGGTCCGGTGGCAGGACGTGGAGCCGACTGTAAGACCGGGTCCGACCCGTAACTGGGTGACCAGGCGGGTGGCTGTGAAGCGTCAACCCCGCACAGTCTTTCCAGGCTGGTCAGACGGGGACCGCTTCTCCGCAAGGAGAGGCTGCCCGACCATGAGCACTCACATTCGCTCACGAAAGGGCAACGGAACGATGACCAGGAACCGAGCGCTGGCCGCGGTGCTCACAGCTGTGCTATGTCTCGCGCTGGCGTCGTGCACCCGCGGCGAGGACGAGATCGGCGACCTGCGCGACCGGCTCGTCGGCTTCATCGACGCCGCGCCACTGCCCGGCGGAGCTCAGCTCGAACACGGCAGCGCGGAGTTCGACGAGGGCTGCACGAGCCTCGTCGAGTGCGGCAGCGGCGGCGCGGCGTATGCGACCTATGCCGCTCCGGTGCGGCTGCCCGCCGCCGCCCCGAAGGACAGCGCGGCGATGTGCCGCTACCTGCTCGACGAACTGGCTGGCCACGACCTCCGGCTGATCACCAAGTGGCAGGGCAACCGGGCCTTCTACTACCGGGGCAGGCACTCCGGCCTGGAACGTCAGCAGCAGACCGACGTCGAGCCGCAGTGGGCGAACGTGGACGCGCAGGCGTGCGAGACCGGGAAGGTGGACAGTGCCGCCGTCGTCAAGTCGGACGGCTCATCACCGGTGCGGCCCGCGCAGCTGTTCGTCTCGTTGCCGGAAACCGGCGGCGAGGTCGAACTCCGATACACCGCGGGCTGGCAGTTCGAAGGCGATGACCCGGCCGGGACGCCGCCCGCTGACAACCCCGGGCTGAGCCGCTCCCAACTGGCCCACCTGCGCGGCACGCTGGACGAGGAGTTCGTCATCGCCGCGGATCCGATCGAGGACGGCGTGCGGACCGAACCGCGGGTGCGGGGCGTGTGGTCGGTGCCGTCCGGCGTGATGACGCTGCGCTTCCGGGTGCGCTGCGAGGAGGGCAACGACGTGACGATCACCAGCTACGACCGGAAGTCGGATCCGCCCGCCGAAACCCTCCAGGATGCGGTCGTCGCCTGCACCGGCGAAGCCACGGACGCCGAGGTTCCGGCGCACGAGACGGTGGTGCTCACCATCGAGCACGCCGATCACCAGACCGGGCCGAGCGGCCGAGGCGGCCCGTTCGTGGTGGAGTACGTTCCGGCAGGCCAGGGCTGAGGCACGGGTACTCAACGTGTCGAGCGCGCCACCGCCAGGTGATCGGCCGCAAGGTATGCCAGCCCGAAGGCGGGCAGCAGCCCGTTGCCCGCCAGGTATCCTGCGGCCGCCGTGGCCGGAAATCCCCTGCGCCGCACCGCCGGAGGCGTAGAGCCCGTGGATCGGCGTACCGTGCGGCGTCAGCACCTGGGCGTGCTCGTCGACGACCAACCCGCCCTGAGTATGGAAGAGCGCGGGCCGCACGGCGATCGCGGCGAACGGCGGTTCGAGCGGCTTCCCCCAGTACTGACGACCGAAGGTGTCCGGCTCACCGGCCGCGCTCGCGGCGGCCTTCCGCACGGTCTCTTCCAGGCCCTCGATAGCCAGCCCCGACGCTTCCGCCACGGCGGCAACTGTGACGCCCCACTTCACCGCACCCGACTCGACGGTGTCGCAATAGTCCTGGAACTTCAGGCAGGACTCGTGTATCCGTTCGTCGAGGATGATCCATGCCTCCCCGCCCGCCCTCTCGAGCACCTGCGCGGCGTACTCGGAGTAACCGGTCGTCTCGTCACCGAAGCGGCGGCCGCCACGGTCGACCAGGAATGCCCCGAGCATGACGGTGGCCCAGCCGGCGAGGGTCGCGGCGGGCATCGCGAGCGCGGCGTGACCCTGGTATGCGTCCAGGTACGCCGTGGCGGCGCCGAGTCGCTCCCCTATCCGGACCGCATCACCCGTTGACCCCTCGCTGCCGTAGTACTCCGCACCGGCGATCTCGGGGATATGGCGGCGTACGAGCTCCGGGTCGGCTCCGAACCCGTTGGTGGCCAGCAGCACCGCCCGGGTCGGGATTCGTTCCTCACCCCCCGGGCCGCTCACGACCGCGGCCTCGACGCCGTCGGCGCCGACGATGACGTCGGTCAGCCGCGCCGGCGCGAGGATGTCCACGAGGTCGGAGCGCTTCGCCCGGCGGACCACGTGCCGCAGCAGGGTCCTGCCCGCGCGCCCGGGCACCGTGTGGCACCGGTAGTACGAGTGGCCGGGATACGGGAAGTCGGTGACCAGCGACATTGGGAGCTCGACGCCGTCTGCCAGCCACTCAACGAGCGGGCCGCTCACCGACGTGAGAGCTCGCGCCAGCCGCTCGTCGGCCTCACCGTGGGTCTTGGCCATGATGTCGGCGAGGAAGGTCTCCGGCGAGTCCTCGATCCGTGCCTCGCGCTGCCACCTGGTGCCGGCGCCCGGCACCATCGCCGTCGACATCGCCGTGTTGTTGCCGACCGCGAAGTTCTCGTCGCGCTCCACCACGAGCACCGAGAGGCCGTGCGAGGCAGCCCGCAGGGCACCGACGAGGCCCCCGCCTGCTCCCGCGACCACCAGGTCGGGGCCGGCCACCTCGCTCATCTCGCCACCTCCCCGAGCGCCCCGAGCATCCGGAGCGCCGTGGCGGTCGGGTCGAGCAGCAGCGGACCACCGGATCCCTGCTTGACCTCCACGGCCGAGCACGCGTTGATCACCGCTCGGCAGTTCAGCCGCGCAACCGTCCGCTCCACCGCGGCGGTCCAGCCGGCCGCGTCGGCGACGTCGGCGACCGACAGGTCCATCACCGCGGTCGGCTGCGTCGTGGGAAGGCCGTACGAGGCGAGTTTGCGGTCGAACTCGGCGGCGATGGCTCGGTTGCGGGCGACGGCACCGATCTGCCAGCCGAAGCCGGCGAGGTAGTGAGCGGACAGGCGGCCGATGCCATAGACAGGCAGCGGCACGCGATCGGCGTGGTCGAGGACGGGATCCAGGACACAGTCAGGAAGGAAGGCGTCGAACCGCTCGGTGTCGGCGGCCGCGCAGCGGTCGATCAGAGCCTCCTCCGAGGCCGCGATGTCGTCGGCGGTCTCGAGCGCGTGCGGCACCCCGGCACCGTCACCGTCACCGATGTTCTCGAGGTGCACGGTGACCCCGGCGGGTGAAAGCCGGTCGTACCTCGTCTGTCGTCGCGCAAGCTCCTCCTCGCTCACCACGATCGGGGTGATCGCCAGGATCCGCATGCCGCTTCCTTCGTTTCGCTGTGGTCGCCGGTCACCGCGGCGGCTCGATGCCGAGCGCGAGCGAGCCGTTGTCCCGCCTCGAGCTCTTGCGCGAAGATCCGTTCGCGCTCCTCGGGGGCGTCCTGCGGCCAGTTGATGTCGATCCTGACCAGGAACTCCACGCGCTGCCTCCCCTACATCCCCAGGTACGCCTCGCGCACCCGGGGGTCGTCGATCAGGCCGCTCCCCGTGCCCTCGAGCACGATCGAGCCGTTCTCGATCACGTAGGCGCGGTCCGAGATGGCCAGCGCCTGCTTAGCACTCTGCTCCACGATCAGCACGGTCACGCCCGTGTCCCGGATCGCGGTGATCGCCTTGAGTACCTGGGCCACCAGGTTCGGGGCGAGCCCGACCGACGGCTCGTCCAGCGTGAGGCACTTCGGCCGTGCCATCATCGCTCGGCCGATGGCAAGCATCTGCTGCTGACCACCGGACATCGTGTCCGCGCGCTGGTCGCGCCGCTTCTTGAGAATCGGGAACAGGTCGAAGACCTGCTCCAGCGACTCCCCGATCGTAGAGCGCGACTGGGTGAAGGCGCCCATCTCGAGGTTCTCCCAGACGCGCAGCTCACCGAAGAGGGCACGGTCCTGGGCGACGTGCACCAGGCCCGACTTGACGATCTGGTCGGGGCGGCGGCCCCGCACCTGTTCGCCGTCGAAGACCACTTTGCCCGCGGTGGGCGTGATCAGCCCGGCGACGGCACGCAGCGTCGTGGTCTTACCTGCACCGTTCGCGCCGATCAAAGAGACGATCTCGCCCTTGTCGATGCGCAGGTTCAGGCCGTGCAGGATCTCCATCTTCCGGTACCCGGCATGGAGGTCGCCGATTTCGAGCATCATGCGTAGTCCTCCCCGAGGTAGGCCTCCACAACGGCGCGGTCCTGGGTCATCTCATGCGGGTTGCCCAAGGCGAGCTGGGCACCCTCGTGCATCACCAGCAGCCGCTCCGACAGCGCCAGCACCGCGGCCATGATGTGTTCGATGAAAAGCACCGTGAGCCCGTCTGCGTGCAGGTCCCCCAACAGCTCGATCATCGGCGCCCGGTCCGCCGGGACCAGGCCGGCGAGGACCTCGTCGAGCAGCAGCAGCTTGGGCTCGAGCGCTAACGCCCTGGCCAGCTCCAACCGCTTCAGGCCCGCGGTGGGGAGGCTGCCGGCAGGAGCGTTGACGTAACGGTCGAGCTGCACCCGCTCGATCACCGCGAGCGCGTGTCGGCGAGCGTCACGCCGGGACCGGAACCGGTGGTGGGACGCTACGGCGACGTTCTCCAGCGCGGTCATGCTCTCGAACGGCCGCATCAGCTGGAAGGTGCGCACGAGCCCGGCGGACGCGACCTTGTCGGCAGGCCACCCGGTGATGTCGACACCGTCGAACACGATCCGCCCGTGGGTCGGCGGGAGCTGTCCGGAGATCAGCGAGAACAGCGTCGTCTTCCCGGCACCATTGGGGCCCACGATGCCCAGGAACTCCTTGTCCGCCACCGTGATGTTGATGTCGTCGACGGCGGTCAGTCCGGAGAACCGCTTGGTCAGGCCCTCCACCTGGAGCAGGCTCATCGGCGCCACCTCTCTTTGAGCGTGCCGTAGATCCCCTTCGGCATGAACAGCACGATGACGATCAGCAGGGCGGCGTAGATCGCCACGTCGAGACCGGCCACGCCCTGCAGGAAGCCGATGAACGCCGGCGGGTCCCGCAGCACCGAATCGATGAGCTCGGCGAGCGGCCCGACGATCAACGCCCCGACCAGCGGGCCCCAGATGGTGCCGATCCCACCGATCACCGCGGGGATGATCGCCTCGATCGAGACCTGCGCACCGAAGGCCTGCTGCGGGCCGACGAAGAAGTAGTACTGGGTGTAGAACGCGCCGGCCACCGCGGTGAGCGCACAGCTGAGCCCCACCGCGATGAGCTTGGTACGCATTACGTTGATGCCGAGCGATGCGGCGGCGACCGCGTCGTCGCGGACAGCCTGCACGAACTGCCCCGGCCGCGAGTGCACGTACAGAATCACGCCGGCGAGGGCGAGCACCAAGATCGCGGCCGGGATCCAGATGTAGAGGTCACTGCCCTGGCGGAACTGCAGCATCCAGAAGGACTCGCCGCCCAGAATCGGGAGGTTGAACCCCTCCGTCTTATGCAGGAATTCGAGGTTCTGCACCAGAAGCAGGAACATCTGCGCGAACGCGAAGGTCGCCAGGGCGAAGTACGCGCCGGCTAGCTGGTAGCGAAGGCACAGGAACGCGATCGCGATCCCCACCAGGGTCGCCAAGGCAGCACCGAGCAGCATCGCGATCCACGGGGAAATCCCGTATTCGACCACCAGGTAGGCGTCGACGTAGGCGCCGATACCGAAGAACGCGGCGTGACCGAAGCTGAAGAGCCCGCCGAAGCCGCTCATCAGGTTCCAGGCCACCGCCATGAGAGCGAAGATCAAGGTGAGTACGGCGATGCTCTCGAACCGCTCGTTCAGCACGAACGGCAGTACCGCCAGCACGATGGCGAGAACGCCCAGAGTGACAAAGGCGTTCCGGGTCTCGTTGTCCTTCAGCCGCGGGTCGTCCGCGGCGGCCACGCTGTCCTGGGGCCGCTCCACCGCGCGCGTCATCGAGTCACCCCGAAGATCCCCTGCGGCCGGAAGAGGAGGACGATGACGAACACCGCGAACACCAGGATCAACGACCCCGTGCCCGGCAGATAGAGCGCACCGACCGTCTGCACCAGGCCGATCACGATCCCGCCGACCATGGCTCCGACGACGCTGCCCAGCCCACCGAGCACGACGATCACGAAGGCAAGGATCGTGAACTCCTCTCCCACCGTGGGGGTCAGGCTGAGGAACGGCGCCAGCAGACCACCCGCGACGGCGACACAGGCCGATCCGATGCCGAAGGTGAGCGCATAGACGCGGCCGACGTTCACGCCGACGAGCGCGGCCCCCTGGCTGTTGGCCGACACCGCCCGGATGCACATCCCGAAGGAGGTCTTGTTCAGCACCAGAGTGAGGGCGAGGGCCACGAGTAGGGCACCGCCAAAGGCGATCAACCGCTCGTACGACGCGATCGCTCCGAAGACGCGCCATGCCCCTTCGAGCGAGCCCGGTACCGAAAGCGGCCGTCCCCCGAAGATCATCAGCAGGACGTTGGTGATCAGCAGCGAGAGCCCCAGGGTGACCAGGAGGGATCCCTCATGGTTTCCCGACACGGTGAGCCTGTTGAGCAGCCCGCCCTGCACGACGAAGCCGAAACCCAGCATCAGGGGGACAGCCACGACCGTGGCGAGGTACACCGGCAGGCCCAGCGTCGAGGTGAGCCAGAAGACGAGGAACATCGACAAGCTCAGCATGGCACCGTGGGCGAAGTTGATCACACCAAGGACGCCGAAGATCAGCGTCAGCCCGATCGAGACCAGCGCGTAGACGCCACCCAGGAGCAGGCCGGTGACCACGGACTGCGTGACGAGCCCCGTGTCCTTGTCCCCCACGGTGTAGATCAGCACGAGAACGACCGGCACCGCCGCCGCCACTGCGAGCGGCAGGCGGTACTTCTCGATCCCTCCTACGGCGGCATCCGAGTCCGGCGCCTCGGACGCCGCCCACGTACGCTCCTGCATGGTGTGTCAGGCTCCCGTCACTTGGCCGGGTAGGCCAGGTCCGCTGCCTTGAACTCCGCGGGGTAGACCTGCTCGATCTTCTCGTCCAGGACCTGCATCGCGATCACCGTGGCGTTCTCGTTCTGCCCGGTCTCGTCGAACACGATCGGACCGTCGAAGGCGAGCAGCGGGTCCTCGATCTCGATGTCGGCGATGGCGTTGCGTACCTCCATCGGGTCGTCGCTGCATGCCTGGTCGAGAGCGGCCTTGATCACCTCGACGGCCTGGTAGGTCAGGACCGCGGCCGTTTCCATCGGCTCGTTGTACCGCTCCTGGAACCGCTTCCGGATGTCCTGGACCCGCTCGTCATTGGCGTCGTAGTGGTAGTTCGCGCTCAGCACACCCTCCCCGGCGGGGCCGGCGTCGCTCGGGAACGGGCCGTTGTCGAAGGCGCCGTTCGCGATGCCGTAGACGGCTTGGATGTCCGGGTTGAGCTGCTGCACCGCCTTGGCGATGAGGAGGCCGTCGGGGTAGTAGCCGGTGGCGAGGATGACGTCTGGGTTCCCCGAGGCCGCCTGCCGGACCACCGTCGTGGCGTCGCTGAAGTTGGCCGGCGAGTAGGTGATCTCCTCGACGTCGACACCGGCGGACTGCGCCTCGGCCTCGAACGCGTCGAACACGCTCTGTCCGAACGCGCCCTCGACGTGGATGTAGGAGACCTTGTCGATCGACTGGCCGTTCTCCTCCGCCATCTTCAAGAGCGCCGCACCACCATCGGTGCCCATGCTGGTGGCGTTGGGCTGGATGCGGAAGGTGTTCTTGTAGCCCTGCTCCAGAATCGCGTCGTCGACGGCAACGTCGATAACGAGCGGCACGCCGGCGCGCTCCGCGACCGCGGAGACGTTTTGCGTAACGTCGCTCTGGTAGGTCCCCACGAGCGCCACCGATCCCTCGTCGATCAGCCGCTGAGCCTCGCTCTGACCGGTCGCGGCGGCGCCCTTGCTGTCGCCTGCCGCCAGGCGCAGCTGTGCACCGTCGAGGCATTCGATACCGCCGGCCTCGTTGAGGTCCTTCACGGCCATCTCGGCCGCGTGACTCATCGTCGTTCCTGCCCCGGCAAGTGCACCGCTGAGGGGGTGAACCGCGCCGATGACAATGTCCTCGACCTCTCCCTCGGCCCCTTCGCCGCCACAGGCAACGAGCGCGATGGAGGCCACGGTCATCGCGGCCACGCCGATCAGCTTCTGCATCTGGATCGCCTACCTTCCATGCCATCCGGCACGATGTTGGTTCCTCCAAGAGGAACGGCCCTGCACTCGAATCGTTCCGCCCAGCGTTCCCTCGCTATCCTTTCCTGCGGTCTGTCCGAGCAGTATGGCACGGCGAGGTAGCTGTTCCTAGAGGCAGGGCAGGAAGTTTACTTGTGTGATATCATTCCGCTTAGCGGAACATAGGTAAGAGAGGGGTATTATGGCAAGCGGAACTCCTGGACGGATGCGGCCGGGAAGCCCCGGCGGAACCGAGTCAGCCGACCGTGTCACGGACGTTTTCCTGCTCTTCGCGCAGGCCGACCGGCCGCTGGGAGTCAGTGAGATCGCACGCTCACTGTCGCTGAGCAAGGCCGTCGTTCACCGAATCCTCCAGTCGCTCACCTCCCGGTCGCTGACATCGATCGTGTCGGGCAACTCGACGTACGTACTGGGCCCCGCGGCCACCACCCTGAGCATGAAGGCCTGGAGCCAGCTCGACCTGCGCTCGCTCGCCTCCCCGATCCTGCGGAAGCTGCGCGACGACACCCGGGAGACCACAACGCTGTCCGTGCTCGTCGGGCATCAGCGGATCTACCTCGACCAGTTCGAGAGCCCACAGGAGGTGAAGATGGTGGTCGACGTCGGGCCCCACTTTCCCCTGCACTCGGGAGCGTCCAGCCGGGTCATTCTGGCGCACCTGCCGCAGAGCGTCATCGACAACGCCGTCGCGGAACTGCGGGAGATCCGGCCCGGCGTCGACGTCGAGGATTACCGGAAGCGGCTGGAGAACATCCGGGAGAAGGGATACGGCGGGTCCATCAACGAGCGCGGCACCGGCGCCGCGTCGATCGCCGCCCCGTTCTTCGACACCGCCGGCAACGTGCTCGGCTCGATCAGCTCCTCAGGGCCGGTCTTCCGGTACGGCGAGGAGGGGCACGAGGACCACGTCCGGCTGGTGATCGCGGCGGCGAAGGCGATCACGGCCGAGCTGGCGAAGCAGAGGCGATGACGAGATGGGCAGTGCCGTCCCGACCCTTCCCCGGTCCTTCCTGTATGTCCCCGGGACGAAGCCGGAACTGTTCCCCACGGCGTCGGCCGGTCCCGCCGACGCCGTCGTCCTCGACCTCGAGGACTCGGTGCCGCTCCCCGAGAAGTACGGCGCCCGATCCGCCGTACGCCGATGGCTGGAGCAGGACCGCGAGCCGGGCGCCGAGCAGTGGGTCCGGATCAACGCGGAGTGGGTCCACGAGGACTTGAGTGCCGCGGTGCGCCCCGGGTTGAGCGGGGTGTTCCTCGCCAAATGCTCGCTGGACGCGATGCGCGCGGTGGCCGAGGCGCTCGAAACCCTCACACGTGAGCGGGGGGTGCCTGCGGGCTCGGTCCGGGTGGTCGGACTCCTCGAGAACGCCCAGGGGATCCTCGATCTGCCGGCGCTCGCTCGCGAGCCCTGGCTCACGACGTTCGGCATCGGTGAGGTCGACCTGCTGGCCGACCTGAGAATCACGAGATCGAACGGCTCCGCGGCAGCGGTGGACGCGCTTCGCACGCAGGTGGTGCTGCACTGCGCCGCCGCGGGGCTGGCGGCCCCGGTGGCGCCGACGTCCACCGACTTCCGCGACCTGGAGACCTTCGCGCAGACGACCCGCATCCTGCACAACCTGGGCTTCCGATCCCGGACGGCGATCCACCCGGCCCAGGTCCCGGTCATCCACGACGTAGTCACCCCGACGGACGAGGCGATCACCGAGGCGATGAGCGTCGTGAACCGGTTCGAGGCGGCTGAGCGCGGCGTTACCACCGACGAGCTCGGCCGGCTCATCGACGCCGCCGTCGTGCGCGAGGCGAGGGAGACCCTCGCCAGGTCAGCCCGCGCCCCGCGGTAGGCCGTCGGTCAGGCGGCGCCGGAGCCCGACCGGCGAAGGTAGCGACCGCGCGGCTCGCCGACGATCTCGCCGCCGGCGAGGACCGCCTCACCCCGCAGGAAGGTATCGGTGACCTTCGCGGTCAGGGTGAAGCCCTCGAAGGGCGTGTACTCCTGCGAGGACATCGAGTCCTCGGCGTGCACGACGGTCTCTACGTCGTCGTCGACGAGCGCGAAGTCGGCGTCGTACCCGACCACCAGGTCACCCTTGTTGGGCACCCCGAACCGGTCGGCGGGATTCTTCGACACCAGCTCGGCGATCCGGTTGTAGGAGAGCCCGCGCTTGCGTCCCTCGGAGATCAGGCCGGTCAGCAGGTACTCCGTGCCGCCGAACCCGGACTTGGCGAGGAAGACGTCCTCCTTGGGGTCACCGAACTTGACCTCCTCGCGGCAGCAGGCGTGGTCGGAGCACACCCAGGAGAAGTTTCCGGCGAGCAGGTGCTCCCAGAGTGCCTCGACGTCCTCCCTGGAACGCAGCGGCGGGTTCACCTTGCCCCCAGGGTTCGCGGTGGTGAAGTCGGCCAGCAGATGGCCGATGGTGACCTCGCGGCGGAAGTTGATGTGCGGGAAGGTCTGCTGCATCAGCATCGCCGCCTCGATCGCCTTGCGCGAGGTGAGGTGCAGCAGGTTGATGTTAGGCAGCTCGGTCTCGTGGGCCAGGTAGGAGGCGATGGTGATCGCGAGCCCCTCCGAGTGCGGCGGGCGCGCCGCGCTGTAGGCCTCGAGGCCGGTGAGCTCGCCCTCCTCCTCGACCATCTTGGTGTAGGCGGCCATGATCTCCGGCGTCTCGCAGTGCAGCGAGAGCGAGAGGCGGTCCGCCTCGGCGCGGAAGCGCTCGTCCTGCCGGGCCTGCTGGATCCCGCGCATGATGAACTCGAAGTGTGCCAGGTTGTACGACTGGTCCTCGGGGATCATCAGGAACTTGCGCTGGTCCTGGGAGCGACCGTGCAGGCCGTGACTGCCGTAGAACATGAAGATCTTGAACGATGCGACCCCGTGTTCCTCGATCAGCTCCGGAATCTCGTCGATGTGCTCGGTGAGGATCGGCGCTACGTGGAACCCGTAGTCGACGAACGCACGGTTCTCGACCTTCTCGAGGATGTCGGGGTAGACCTCGCGATAGGGACCGGTGCGGTTGAGGTAGTAGGCGCCGGTGCGGATGTAGGTGATCCCCGAGGTGACACCACCCTGCGCCGAGGCACGGCTCTCGGTGTCGGCGTCCTCGCTGAGGTCGTTGTAGATCCCCCAGTGCTGGTGGGCGTCCACCACGCCGGGGAAGAGGTGCTTACCGCGGGCATCCACCACCTCGCCAGCACGGCCGGCGTCGATGGACTCCTCGAACGCGGCGAACTTCCCGTCCTTGATCGCCACGTCCAGCCGCTCGGGTCCGTCGGCGCCTGGCCGCACCACCTCCGCGTTGCGGATCACCAGGTCGAAGTCGGTCATCTGTCTCCCTCTCGAGTCGGTCGCCGTCGGCGGGTTGGTGGGTTGGTGGGTCAGGACTTGTCGACAGCGGTCAGTGGACCGAGTACGTCGCTGAGGTCGGTGTGCCGGTCCAGCTGGTGGCAGGCCTGGGCCAGGCCGTCGACCTGCTCCGGGCACAGGGCTCGCTGCGCATTCTCCCTGAACTTGGTGGCCAGCTCGTCGAAGGACAGCGGTCGCTCCGGGCCACCTCGGGTGGTGAGGACCTCCTCGCGGACCTCGCTGCCGTCGTTGAGGCGAGCGGTGAGCACCGCCGGGAACTGCCGCGGGAAGATTTCGGTGCAGCCCTCATCCGCGACCACGTCGACCTTGGCCATCACAGCGCGCCGGACCGGGTCCTGGGCGAGCTCGTCGGTGTAGTCCTCCAGGCTCGCGCCGAGGCCACCGCCACCGAGCAGGCCGACGGCAACCGCGTAGGGCCCGCTGAACTGGGCCATGTACCCGGTCTGCGGGGTGCGCTTGACCTCGATCGGCTCCCCGATTGTGCGCAGGTTCGGAGCGGGTACGCCGAGCGTCAGCGATTCGATGTCGTCCGGGCCGATCCCCCGCGCCCGTAGCGCGGAGGCGGCGTCGACACCGGCGTGGGTGAAGTGGTTCGCCGGGTAGGGCTTGAAGAAAATGCCGGGCACGGCCCAGTCGCTGCCAAGGCCCTCGGTCACCGCCGCGAGGTTGAACCTTCCGTGGAGCCAGGCCTGGAAGAATCCGAACCGCCCCTCCAGCACGGTGGGCGGACCGGTGAGGCCGTGGCGCACCAGGTCGGCGGCGGAGATCGCGGCGTGCGCGGCCCAGCCGCAATGGATGCGCTTGACCGTTCCGCCGGTGCGGTTGGCCTCAATGATCCCGGAGGCCATCGAGGCGGCGACGCCCAGGCTGTTCCGTACAGCCTCCTCGTCTCCGTCGATCACCGCCGCGGCGACCGCGCCGCCCATCGCTCCGCAGATCGAGGTGGCGTGCTGTCCGTGCTCGAAGAAGGTGGAGTTCTTGGCCTCCTCGTCGTATCCCGCCATACCGAGGCGGACGCAGGTCTCGAGGCCGACCGCGATCGCGCGGATGAGCTGCCGCCCGTCGGCCCCGGCCCGCTCCGCCGCGGCAAGTGCTGCCGGGATCACCGCGGCGCTGGGGTGCAGCACCGACGGCAGGTGGGTGTCGTCGTAGTCGAGGGAATGCGCGAGCACGCCGTTGACGAACGCCGCGAGGTTGGCGGGGAGCCGCCGCTCGACACCGACGGCGGAGGCGGCCTCGACGCCGCCTTGCTCCTCAGCCCAGCGCCGGGAGGCCCGGCCCGTGTCCAGGGGCGCGGCGGCGACGGCGATGCCAAGGATGTCCAGGACCCGCATCTTCACGCTCTCCACGACATCGCGTGGAAGGTCGTCGTACGTCGTCCCGGCGGCGAAGGAGGCGAGCCGCTGTGCCAGCGTCTGCTCGGTCATGCCGACACCAGCGCCAGCGGACGCACCGGGGAGCCGGTTGCGCCGAAGATGTTGAGCGGCACCAGCACGAAGGTGAACTCGTGAAGGCCGCGGGCGGCGAGCTCCTCGAGGTCCATCGCCTCGATGATGTAGATGCCGTGCCGTACCAGGAGGACCCGGTGCGCGGCGAGCAGCGCGTGTCCACCGCCGGGGGCCAGCCTCTCGAAGGCGATCGTGTCCGCACCGACGGCGTGGACGCCCTTGTCCGCGAGCCACTGGGCGCCGGCCTCGCCGACACCCGGCACCCCGGTCTCCTGGCCGATGTAGGCAGCACCCTCGGCGAAGAGCCGGCCCCAGCCGCTGCGGATCAGGACCACGTCACCGTCTCCGACACCGACTCCCTGCCGCTCGACGGTGCGGTCGAGGTCGTCGACGGTGATTTCGTAGCCGCCCTCGCAGCTCTCCTTCCCGAGCGCGGCCGGTACGTCGAGGAGTACACCGCGGCGGAGGATCGGCGTGATGGTGTGCACGCCGAGTTCGATGTACTTGCCGCCGATACCGGCCTCGGCCGCGTCGATCCCGCCGTACATCTTGCAGTCCTGGGAGACGTGCGCGAGGGCGTCGATATGGGTCCCGACGTGCGTACCCATGCTGAGCATGTCGTTCGCGGCGCTGCCGCCGTCGGCGCGGGTCATGTCACCGTGCCGGCGTGGGAGAGTGTGCGAGAACCGCGGATGGTTCGGCGACTGCGGCATGCCGTCCCGCAGTTGACGGCCCAGGTCGATGATGTCGACCCCCGACTGGACAGCGGTCAGGAGCGCGTCGGTCACCGGATCACCTCGTTCTTCCTCAGCTCGACGATCTGCTTCTCGTCATACCCGAGCTCGGTGAGCACGGTGTCGGTGTCCTGGCCCAGCGCGCGGCCCGTGAAGCGGATCCGGCCGGGACTCTCGGCCATCCGCCACATCACGTTGTGCTGGAGGATCGGGCCGAGGTCCTCGTCGGGCACCTCGAGAAGCATCTCGGTCTCCCGCACGTGCGGGTCCTCGACAAGGTCCTGGGCGTTGTAGACCGGGCCAATGGCCGCGCCGGCCTCCGTGAAGGCCTGGAGCACCTCCGCTCTGGATCGCCGGGCGATCCAGTTCCCCACGTAGCCGTCGAGGAGTTCGACGTGCTGGACCCGTCCGTATCCGGACTTGAACCAGGGCTCGTCGATGACCTCCGGATGACCCACGAGCCGCATCACCCGCTCGGCGATCCGCTGGGCGCTCGTGGAGATAGCCACCCACTTGCCGTCCGCGGTCCGATAAGTGTTGCGCGGGGCGTTGTTGGTGGAGCGGTTGCCGCGACGCTCCTCGATGATCCCGAGCTGCTGGTAGACGGTCGGCGCGGGTCCCACCGCGGTCATGATCGGCTGGAGGATGTTCATGTCGATCACCTGGCCGCGACCACTGCGCTCGCGGTGCCAGAGCGCCATCATCACGGCGGAGGAGGCGCCGATCCCACAGATGCTGTCGGCGAGACCGAAGGCGGGAAGGGTGGGCGGGCCGTCCGGATCACCGGTGAGGTCGGCGAAGCCGCTCATCGCCTCGGCTAGCGTGCCGAAGCCGGGCCGGTCGGCGTAGGGGCCGGTCTGCCCGAAGCCGGTCAGCCGCACGACAACGAGGCCGGGGTTCTCCTGTTGCAGGACGTCCGGGCCGATCCCCCACCGCTCCAGCGTGCCAGGGCGGAAGTTCTCGATGACGACGTCGGCGGTGGCCGCGAGCCGGCGGAAGACCTTCCCGCCATCATGTGACTTGAGGTCAAGGGCGATGGCCCGCTTGTTACGGCTGATTTCCTTCCACCACAAGGAGATCTCGTCCTTGCTGTAGCCGTGGCCGCGGATGTTGTCGCCGTGGGCCGGGTGCTCGACCTTGATGACGTCGGCACCGTAGTCGCCGAGGATCTGGGCGCACAGGGGCCCGGCGACGATCGTCGAGGCGTCGATGACCCGCAGGCCATCCAGAGGCATCGGAGATGGTGCCGCTTCAATCGTTCCGCTGAAAGAAACATTAGTCACAAGCTCGACTCTACCTCCCTTGCTCGACGGAAGGAAGACGCGGGCACTGGTGTCGGGTCAGACCCGGCGTAGTCGCGTTGACCTTGCGCCTTCGGCACCCTACATTGGCGATCATGCGCAGAAAGAAATCGTTCCTGCAGGCGGAACATTGCGCTGCGGTTGTCGGCGAGCTTGCGGAGTTTGCCGCCGACCTGCGATACGCCGGCCTGCCGGGTCCCGTGCGCGAGCGGCTCGGCGTGATGCTCACCGACCTGTTCGGGGTCACCGTCGCCGGTGCTCGTACGCCCGAACTACAGGCGCTCGTCGAAGCGTGGCGCTGCCCGCCAGGTGATGCGCGCGTGCCGGGATCGACCGTTCGAACGGTCCCCGAGACGGCGGCGTACCTGTCAGCGGTGGCGGCCTGCATGCTGGAACTGGACGAGGGCAACAAGTACGCGGCCGGCCACCCGGCAGCCCATGTGGTCTTCGCCACCGTCGGCGCCGCCCAGCTGGCCGGCGGTGAGGTCTCCGGGGAGCGGTTCCTGACAGCGGTGGCCGCGGGCTATGAAACCGCCGCGCGCTTCGGGAGAGCCACCCGTCGGGACCCGCGCTGGCACACCCACGGCCACTGGGGCGCGACCGGGGCCGCATGCGCGGCCACGCTCCTGCTCGGTGGCGACGCGGCCCAAGTCGCAGCGGCAATCGACTCCGCCACGTCCCTGATGCACGTCACCCCGTGGGAGACGGTGCTGACCGGTGACTTCACGCGGAACCTCTGGATCGCCGGGGCGAACCAGGCCGGCCTGAACGCCGCACGAATGTCGCTCGCCGGGCTGGTCCGCAACCAGGGCTCCGCGGCGCATGCGCTCGGTGACCTCGTGGGAACCCTCGACCCGGAGGCCATCCTGGCTGGGCTTGGCGAGCGTTGGCTCACCGCGGAGGGCTACCTCAAGCGGCACTCGTCGTGCTCGTACACCCATGCGGCAGTCGACCTCGTCCAGGCGCTGGCGGGCGCCGGGGCCTGGGAGAGCGCCGACGACGTCGCTGCCGTGCGTGTGCGCACCCACTCGCTCGCGGCGCCGCTCTTCCGCCGCCATCCGAACAACCGGCTGGCGGCGATGTTCTCGCTGCCGTTCGTCGTGAGCACCACCGTGGTGAGCGGCCGGGTCGACCCGGACACCATGGATCCGGGCACCGATGCTTTCCAGGCCGCGGAAGAGTTCAGCACCCGCGTCGAGGTCAGCGTCGATGAACGGCTGGACGCCTACCTGCCTGCCTTGCGGTGCACGGAGGTCGAGGTCGCCCTCCGCGACGGCTCCTCCTTGGCGCTCGCGCAACCGAACCCAATCGGCGACACGAACCACTTCCCGCTCAGCCGGAAGGACGTCGACGAGAAGCTACGTGATCTGATCGGGCAGCACGAGGCCCAGCGGGTCGCCCAGACAATGCAGGACCTGCCGGCGTGTTCGTCGGTCGTCCCGCTGCTCGACGAGCTCTGCTAACCCGACGGGAGTAGGCCGCGTTCACGTTCTCGGACGTCACAAGCTGGAGCCAGACCTCACGGGAGGGGATGTCATGGCAGTGCAGCTCAACCACACCATCGTCGCTGTTCGGGACAAGCAGGCATCGGCGACCTTCCTCGCCGATCTGCTCGGGCTCGCCACGCCGAAACCGTTCGGGCCGTTCATGATCGTCGAGACCGCCAACGGCGTCTCACTCGACTACATCGAAACCACCGACGACATCTCGAATCAGCACTACGCGTTCCTGGTCTCCGAGGATGAGTTCGACGAGATCTTCGGCCGGATCAAGCAGTGGCAGCTGACGTACTGGGCGGATCCCTTTCACCGGGAGCAAGGCAAGATCAACACCAACGACGGCGGTCGAGGCGTGTACTTCGACGACCCGGACGGCCACAACCTGGAGATCCTCACCCGGCCGTACGGCAGCGGCGGGTAACCGGCACACGGCCGCACCACCCGTGTCCCGGTTGTGACCTCGGCTGAGTAGTTTCACGGGTCCGCGCACCGCGCTGCGGTGGCAAGGTCAGACCATGACGAACCGTCCCGATCTCGACCAGGCCCTGCCGCGCATCGCGAAGGCGCTCGAGGACGTGAGCGCCCAGTTGTCCGGCCTCTCCGCCGAAGTTCGCACGCTCGCGGCGTCGAGTGCGGCACCGGCCGAGGCCACAGCTCCGCCGCAGCAGCAGCCAGTGAGCCCGTGGCAGCCGCCCCCAGCAACCCAACAGCCCCAGCCGAGCGCGCCTCAGCCATACCCGAAACCACCGCAAGCGCCACCGAAGCCGACGCTCACCCAGCGCCTCGGCGAGGAAGGTGCCGGCAGCCGGATGCTGGTCTGGATCGGCGGCGCGGTCACCCTGGTCGGCGTCGTGCTGATGATGGTGCTGGCCATCCAGCGCGGCTGGATCGGTCCGGTGCCGCGCGTGCTGCTGGGTGCCGCGCTGGCGACCGCCCTGATCGCACTCTCGCTGCGCGCCCACCGGACACCGGCCGGTCGAGCCGGCGCCTTCGCGCTGGCCGCGACGGGAATCGCCGCGCTCTACCTGGACATCGTCGCAGCCACCGCGCTGCTCGACCTGCTGCCGCCGTGGCTCGGGCTGCTCCTCGGCCTGCTGGTCGCGGCCGCGGGCCTGATCCTCGCCGGGCGGTGGGACGCCCAGACGTTCGCGGTGTTCGTGCTACTCGGTTGCGCCCTGACCGCTCCCTTCATCACTGAAGGCTTCACCGTGCTGCTGCTCGGCTTCCTGCTCGTCCTGCAGGTCGCATCGACACCTGCGCAGCTCATGCGCAGCTGGCGGTCGGTGCCGCTGACCGCTGGCTTGCCGCCGGTGCTGGTGGCGATGACCATGGCGCCGTCGGTCACCGGATCACCGGAGGCCACCATCGGCGCTGCCCTGCTCGCGTCGCTGTTGACCGCGGGCATCGCGGTGCTCACCGCGCTCCGCAGGCCGCAGGACGACGCGCCGCTACTCCTGCTCGTCACCGCCGCGGCCCCGACGTTGCTCCTCGCGCAGTGGGTGCCCGACCGGCTGGCCGCCGGGGCCACGATCGTCCTCGCGGTGCCGCTGATCGCCGTCTGGGTGATCGGCCGGGTGCGCGTCGACGCGATGCCGAAGGTGGGCGCCGCGGCAGGCGGCGTCGCCGCGGTGTGCCTGCTCTACACCAACACCTTGCTGCTGACCGGAGACGCGAGGGCCATCGCGTTGCTCGGCCAGTCGCTGCTGCTGAGCTACGCCGCCAGCAGGCTGCGGGCCAAGGGCGTGCTGCTGGCCGCGACGGGGTTCGCAACGGTCGGCGGCATCATCGCCATCGCAGGCCCCGCCCATCCGGATCGGGTGCTGCGAGCGCCGTTCATCGCACCCGAGCCGCTCACGCTCGTCGTCGGCGCGGTGACCTTCGCCCTCATCGGTGCCGCCGCGCTCGCCCTGGTCATCACCCGGGCCCACATCGGCGCCTGGGACGAACGCGGTCGCAGCGCGCCGCAGCTCATCTCCGCATTGACCACGCTCTACGGCGCGAGCGGTCTGACGCTGTGCCTCGCATTGCTGGTGATGCCGGACCGATCGGGGTTCCTGCTCGGGCATTCGGTGGTCACCGTCAGCTGGATGATCACCGCGCTGGTGCTGCTGCAGCGGGGCATCACCCGGCGCGAGCCGCGCATCGCGGGCCTCGTGCTGGTCGGCGCGGCATTGCTCAAGCTGGTGCTCTTCGACCTCGCCGCGCTCGACGGCATCGCGCGTGTCGCGGCGTTCCTCGGCGCGGGGCTGGTGCTCCTCGGCGCGGGCGTGCGCTATACCCGGCTCGTCGCCCAGCACACTGAGCAGCAGGCGAACGAAACGTCCTCGCCATAGGTGGCGAACAGTCCGAATGTCACCCGATCGCACTCCTTGACGCGGGCCCTCGCGCGGCCGCACAATTGTTGCGTACCTCACAACTAATGCGCATTACGCAACACCTCCCGATCGCTCCCGACTGGCGGTGAACGCAGTCCACCAGCCCCGAGCGGATCCCCTGGACGCGAATCGAGGCGGCTCATGACCAACGTCATCAACCCGAGCCTGGACCCGAGCATCACACCGCGATCACCGGCCACGGTCGTGGATCAGCCGAGCGTCATGCTCTACACCCGGCTGCGGAAATCCCCCTACTTCTGGAAGTCGCGCGCCCACGGCGTCGCGGCCTACAGCGTGTACAACCACACCTATCACCCCCGCCACTACGGGGACCCGATCGGCGAGTACTGGTCGCTGCTCAACGGCGTCACCCTGTGGGACGTCGGCGTGGAGCGGCAGGTCGAGATCTCCGGCCCGGACGCCTTCGACTTCACCAACATGCTCGTCCCCCGCGACCTGAACAAGTGCGCCGTCGGGCAATGCAAGTACGTGTTCATCACCGCGCCGGACGGCGGCATCATCAACGATCCGATCCTGTTGCGCGTCGAGGAGAACCGCTTCTGGCTCTCGCTCGCCGACAGCGACGTCGGCCTGTGGGCGATGGGTCTGGCGCACGCGGGCGGCTGGAACGTCCAGGTCCGGGAAGCCGATGTGGCCCCGCTGCAGATCCAGGGCCCGAAAGCCAAGGACGTGCTGGTCGACCTGTTCGGCGAAGAGATCCTCGACATGCCGTACTACCGGATGCGCCACTTCATCCTCGACGGCATGGAGGTCGTGGTCAGCCGCACCGGCTACTCCAGCGAAATCGGCTACGAGATCTACCTGAGCAACGCCTCGCGTGACGCCGGGCGACTGTGGGACGCGGTGTGGCAGGCGGGCGAACCGCATGGCATGCGGCCCATCGGCCCGTGCCACATGCGGCGCATCGAAGCCGGCATGCTCGCGTACGGCTGCGATATCACGCTGGACACCAACCCGCTGGAGGTCGGCTACGACTACAGCTGGATGGTCGACCTGGACCAGGAGGCGGATTTCGTCGGCAAGGACGCGCTCAAGCGCATCAAGGCCGAGGGCATCTCGCGGCTGATGATCGGCGTCGAGATGGACGGGCCACCACTGGGCAGCTACAACGACGGGTCGATGATCGAGCCGTTCGCGGTCTTCGCGTCCTCGGGCGAGCCGGTCGGTTCGGTCACCAGTGCCTGCTACTCGCCGAGGCTGGAGCAAAATATCGGCCTCGCCATGCTGCCTATCGAGCTCAGCCCGGTAGGCACCACCGTCACCGTCCAGACCCCGGACGGCCCGCGCAACGGTGTGGTGGTCGAAAAGCCATTCATCGACCCCCGCAAGGAAACCCCCAAAGGCTGAAAGACGCTTTCAGTCCATCTAACGGACTGAAAGCGTCACTCACTCCACTCAACGGACTGAAGGCGCCTTTCAGCGCGGGGCCAGCACCACGGCGGCAGGAGCGACCATGATCCAACCCATCCCGCGAAGGCGGCGGCCGATCGCGCCGCTGCTGGCCGAACCGCGCTACGAGGTACTGCCCCTGCCCGCGGTGCTGGACCAGACCGCGGCGCTGCCCCCTGGCTCGGTCGTCACCGTGACGGCATCGCCCCGGCAAGGCACCGCCGCCACCATCGACCTCGCGGAACACCTCGCCGCGCAGGGCATGCGGGCAGTTCCCCACATCGCGGCGCGGCAGGTAAGCGATCGGGCCGAGCTGGCAGCCATCCTCGACCGCCTCGAAGCCGCCGCCATCAACGAGGTATTCGTCGTCGGCGGCGATCAGCCCGCGCCCGCCGGTGCCTACGCCGACGGACTCGCCCTGCTGCGGGACATGGCCGAACTGGACCGGCTACCCGCCCGCATCGGGGTGCCGTCGTACCCGGAAGGGCATTGGGCGATCGACGGCCCCGCCCTGTGGGACTCGCTACGGTCCAAACAAGACTTCGCCACCTACACCGTCACGCAACTGTGCTTCGACGCCGACGCGATCTGCCGGTTCACCATCGAGGCGCGCGAGAACGGCGTCACCCTGCCCGTAGTGGCCGGCGTGCCCGGTGCGGTCGACGCGGCACGCCTGCTGCGGATCAGCATGCGCATCGGCATCGGCCAGTCAATCCGGTTCGTCCGGGGGCACCGGTCGGTCGCAGGCAGATTGCTCCGGCCCGGCGGCTACCGCCCGGATGGCCTGCTGCGCAAGCTCGCCACCCGGATGGGCGAAGGCCGCTGCGAGCTCGGCGGGCTGCACTTCTACACGTTCAACCGCGTCGGGGCCACCGCCCGCTGGGTCGGTCAGGCACACCGGCGCGCGGCTTGAGAGGGGAAACGCACCATGCCGACCGACCTCGAGATCTCCCGCAGCGCCACCCTTAAGCCGCTCAGCGAGATCGCCGCCGATATGGGCATCGGCGAACACCTGCTCGAGCCCTACGGCCGTTCGGTCGCCAAGATCTCGCTGGACGCGGTCGCCGAACTGGCGGATCGGCCACGCGCGAAGTACGTGGTGGTCTCCGCGCTCACCCCGACGCCGCTCGGGGAAGGCAAGACGACCACCACCGTCGGCCTCGGCGAAGGCTTCGGCCACATCGGACGGCGGGCGGTGATCGCGATCCGGCAGCCGTCGATGGGACCGACCTTCGGCATCAAGGGCGGCGCGGCGGGCGGCGGCTACGCGCAGGTGGCGCCGATGGAATCGGTGAACCTGCACCTGACGGGCGACCTGCACGCCGTCAGCTCCGCGCACAACCTGCTGGCCGCGATGATCGACAACCACCTGCACAAGGGCAACGCGCTGGGCATCGACCCGTTCGCGATCACCTGGCGCCGAGTGCTGGACGTGAACGACCGCGATCTGCGGCAGATCGTCACCGGCCTCGGCGGGCGGCCCGACGGCATCCCGCGGCAGACCGGGTTCGACATCACGGCGGCCAGCGAGGTCATGGCGATCCTGGCACTGGCCACGTCGCTGCCGGATCTGCGCGCCAGACTGGGCCGCATCGTCTTCGGCTATGACCGCGACGGCGCGCCGATCACCGCCGAAGCGCTGCACGCCGCGGGCGCGATGTGCGTGCAGCTCCGCGAGGCGATCAAGCCGAACCTCATGCAGACCGTCGAGCAGACGCCCGCACTGATCCACTGTGGACCGTTCGGCAACATCGCCCACGGCAACTCATCGGTGATGGCGGATCTCATCGGGATCCATGCGGGCGACTACCTCGTCACCGAGGCGGGATTCGGTGCGGACATGGGCGCCGAGCGGTTCTTCAACATCAAGTGCCGGGTGTCCGGGCTGGTGCCCGACGCCGCGGTCATCGTCGCCACCGTGCGGGCGCTCAAGGCGCACTCCGGCAAGTACCGGGTCGTCGCGGGCAGGCCATTGCCCGAGGCGATGCTCGCCGAGAACCCCGACGACGTGTTCGCGGGCTCGGGCAACCTCCGGCAGCAGATCGCCAACATCCGCGCGCACGGCGTCACACCGGTCGTCGCGGTGAACGCCTTCCCGAGCGACTTCGACAGTGAGAAGCAGGCCGTGCTGGACATCGCCGCCGAAGAGGGCGTGCGAGCCGCGGTCACCAGCCACGTCGCCAACGGCGGTAAGGGCGCTGCCGAACTGGCCGAGGCCGTCGCGGAGGCCTGCGCCGAGCCGGCGCGGTTCAGCTTCCTCTACCCCGACGACCTGCCGCTCGCCGACAAGATCGACACCGTGGCGCGCCGGATGTACGGCGCGGACGGCATCGACCTGAGCCCCACCGCGCGTCGTCAGCTCGACAGCTACGAGCGGTGCGGCTTCGGCTCGTTGCCGGTGTGCATCGCCAAGACGCACCTTTCCCTGTCGGACGACCCGGCGCGCAAGGGCGTGCCGACCGGCTGGCGACTCGGCGTCCGCGAGGTGCGGGCCTCCATCGGCGCCGGCTTCATCTACCCGATCTGCGGGGACATGCGCACCATGCCCGGCCTGTCGTCGATGCCCGCAGCGAAGCACATCGATATCGACGAGGCAGGGCAGGTCGTAGGCCTGTCGTGAGTGCTCAAGGTTGTCATGACACGCGAAAGCACGCACGACTCGAGACAGTGACGGAGGGATCGAGATGACCAGCTTGCCGAGCCGCGCTGACGTCGTCGTCATCGGCGCGGGGATCGTCGGAAACTGCCTGAGTTACCACCTCGCCGACCTTGGCTGGCGCGACATCGTGCTGCTGGACAAGGGGCCGCTGCCCGACCCCGGTGGGTCGACCGGCCACGCGTCGAACTTCATCTTCCCCGTCGATCACTCCAAGGAGATCACCGCGCTCACCCTCGACTCGATGCGGCAGTACGAGAAACTGGGCACCATCACCACGTGCGGCGGCATCGAGGTGGCGCGTGAGCACGTGCGGGTCAGGGAACTCCAACGGCGCATGGCGTCGGCGGTGGCATGGGGCATCGAGGCCGATCTCCTCAACCCCGACGAGGTCGCCCACCTCGTGCCGTTCATGGACACGAGCATCATCCTCGCCGGCTTCTGGACGCCGTCGGTCGCGGTGGTCGACCCGCTGCAGACGGGCGCGCTGCTGCGGGAGCAGGCGACGGCGCAGGGCGCGCTGACCGTTTCAGCCAGCACCGAGGTGACCGGTATCCGCACCGAAGGCGGGCGGGTACGCGGCGTGAGCACCGACCGCGGCGATATCGAGACCGAGACCGTGGTGATCGCCTGCGGCGTGTGGAGTCCCCGCATCGCGCGGATGGCGGGCGCCCGGATCCCGCTGACGCCCGCGGTGCACCAGATGATCGACGTCGGGCCGATCCCCGAGCTGGCGGCGACCAAGACCGAGATCGCTTACCCGATCGTGCGCGACATGGACGCGCTGATGTACGAACGGCAGAGCGGCCCCGACCTCGAGATCGGCTCCTACGCGCACCGGCCGATCCTGCACGAACCCGACGACATCCCCTCACTCGAAGCCGCCGCGCTGTCCCCCACCCAGCTGCCGTTCACCGACGAGGACTTCGACCCGCAGATGGAAGCCGCGCTCGAACTGTTCGGGCCGATCCTCAACACGCCGGGCGCGGGGGTGCGGCACGCCATCAACGGGCTGCTCTCGCTCACCCCGGACGGCTCACCGGTGCTCGGCGAGACGCCGGAGGTCCGCGGCCTGTGGTCGGCCGCGGCGGTGTGGATCAAGGAAGGCCCCGGCGTCGCGCGGATGCTCGCGCAGTGGATGACCGACGGCACCCCGGAGATCGACCTGCACGCCGCCGACATCGCCCGGTTCTACCCGCATCAGCGCACGTCTGCCCATGTGCGGGCGCGGACCTCGGAGGGGTTCAACAAGACCTACGGCATCGTGCATCCCCGCGAGCAGTGGGAATCCAACCGGCAGCAGCGGCTCTCCCCGTTCCATGTCCGGGAGAAGGAACTGGGGGCGGAGTTCTTCGAGGTGGGTGGCTGGGAACGGCCGCAGTTCTACGAATCCAACCGGGGCCTGCTCGACGAGTTCGGCGACCGGATCCCCGATCGGCCGGACGAGTGGGACGCGCGCTGGTGGTCGCCGATCTCGAACGCCGAGCACCTGGCCATGCGCGAGCGTGCCGCGATGATCGACGTCTCCGCGTTCGCGCAGTTCGACGTCTCGGGGCCGGGCGTGGTGGATTACCTGCAACGGCTGACGATGGCGCAGGTGGACCGCCCGGTCGGCAGGCTCATCTACACGCCGATACTCACCCCGCACGGCGGTTTCCGCAGCGACCTGACCATCGTGCGGCTGGCCGACGACCGGTACCGGATCATCACCGGCGGCGCGGACGACGCGCGCGACGCGTTCTGGTTCACCCGGCACCTGCCCGAAGACGGCTCGGTCACCTTCACCGACGTCACATCGGCGGTGTGCACCCTCGGCCTGTGGGGGCCACGGGCACGGGATGTGCTGTCGGCCGCCACCGAGGACGACGTGTCCAACGCGGCGTTCGGCTTCGGCACCGCGCGCATGATCACCGTCAACAGCGTGCCGGTGCTGGCGCTGCGGGTGTCCTACGTCGGCGATCTCGGGTGGGAGCTGCACGCGCCGTTCGAGCAGGGCCTGCGACTGTGGGACGTCATCGCCGCCGCCGGCGAGCCGCACGGGATCGTGCCGGCTGGCATCGGCGTCTACGGCACGACCGGGCGGCTGGAGAAGGGCTACCGGCTGATGGGTGCGGAGCTCGACGCCGAGTACGACCCGGTCGAGGCGGGCCTCGCGCTGCCGAAGGTGAAGGCCGCCGACTTCATCGGCAAGGCGGCATACCTGGCGGCTCGCGAGTCCGGGCCTGCCGCGACGCTGTGCACGCTGACCGTCGACGACCACACCGGCATCGAAGGCACCCCCAGATACCCGCAAGGCGGCGAGCCGGTGCTGACCCTCGACGGTGAGCGGATCGTCGACCGCAAGGGCCGCGGCTCTTACGTCACCAGTGCGGGCGCCGGGCCATCGGTCGGGGCCTATCTGCTGATGGCCTACCTGCCGCCCGAGCACGCGGTCGAAGGCACCTCGCTGCTCGTCGAGTACCTGACCGAGCAGTACCCGGTGACCGTGGCGCGGGCGGGCCGCACGCCGCTGTTCGATCCCGACGACTCCCGCATGAAGAGCTGAAGGCTGACAGGAAGGAGGCGCGCGATGGAGGTGCTCGTCTGCGTGAAACGGGTGCCCGCCCCGGGCGCCAAGGTGCCGCTGACCGAGGACGCGCAGGACATCGACACCCGCCACCTCGGGTTCACCATCGGCCCGCACGAGGAGTGCGCGGTGGAGGAGGCGGTGCGCCTCGTCGAGGCCCACGGCGGTCATGTCACGGTGCTCGCCGCGGGCCCGCCCGAGGTCGCCGAGCAGCTGCGCTACGCGCTGGCGATGGGGGCGGATCGCGGCGTGCTGGTCGACACCGGCGCCGCCGAGTTGGATCCCGAGGCGACCGCCGCGGCGGTCGTGCACGCGATCCGCACGCTCGACGCCGAGCCCTTCGATCTGGTGTTGTTCGGCAACGAGTCCGCCGACGCGGGCCACTACCAGGTCGGCATCCGGGTGGCGTGCGAGCTCGGGCTGCCGATCGTCGGCGGCATCAAGGGCATTGACGTAGACGGCGCTGCCGGTGACCGGCTACGGCTGCGCCGCGACGTCGCGACCGGTGTCGAGGTGTACGAGGTGCCGCTGCCGACCGCCGCCGCCGTGAAGGAGGGCCTCAACCTGCCCCGCTACCCGACCATGCCGGGCAGGCTCAAGGCGAGGAAGGCGCAGCTGCTGACCATCCCGTTCGAGCCTGCGGCCGGCGGGCTGCGCAAGGTCCGGCTGCGGCAGCCGCACGACGATCGGGAGGCCGCGATCGTGCTGGGCCACGGTGCGGCGGCCGCGCCCGCGGTCGTCGACGTACTGGAAGAACTCGGGGCGGTGTAAGCGATGTTGTTGACGGTCGTCGACGAACAGCCCGGCTCGCTGGACACGCTCGGCATGGCACGGACCATCGGCACCCCGGTGGCCGCCGTCGCGTTCGGCACCGCGGCCGACGGCGCGAAGCTGGCCGACGAACTGGTCAAGCACGGCGTCGGCACGCTGCACCTGATCTCGCACGAACTGCTGACCGACTACGCGCCGGAGGCCTTCGGCGAAGCCCTCGCGCAGTTGATCGCCCGGCTACGACCGGAGGGTGTCATCGCGACGGGCGATGACCGGGGCGCCGAGGTCATGGCGCAGGCCGCCGCCCGTGCGCGGCTGCCGCTCGCCACCCAGTGCGTGAGCGTGACCGGCGGCGATCCATGGCAGCTCACTCGCATCCGGGGCGGCGGCATGCTGCTGGAAGACGCCGAGCTGACCGCGGCGACGAAGCTGATCACCGTGGCGCCCGGTGCGGCAGGTGCGGCCGAGATTTCCGAGGTGAGGGCCGTCGACGAGTGCGTGGTTGAGGCGTTCACCCCGGAACTGGCGCCCGAGCTGGCTCGCACCCGGGTGGTGGCACGGACGACGCGCGGCGACGGCGTCAGCTTGGCCACCGCCGAAGTCGTCGTCTCCGGCGGACGTGGCGTCGGCAGCGCCGCCGGGTATGCCGTGCTCGAGGAGCTCGCGGGGCTGCTCGGTGGCGCGGTCGGCTGCTCCCGCGTCGCGACGAACAACGGCTGGCGCCCGCACAGCGACCAGGTCGGCCTGACCGGCACCAAGATCTCCCCGAAGCTCTACATCGCCTGCGGGATCAGCGGCGCCACCCAGCATTGGGTGGGCTGCATGGACGCCGCCGCCATCCTGGCCGTCAACACCGATCCCGAGGCGCCGATGGTCACGCGCGCGACGTATGCGGTGATCGGCGACGTGCACGACGTACTGCCCGCCGTGGTCGCCGAGATCCGCGCCCGTGCCGGCCCGCGGCGATGACCGGCGATAGCGCTGGGGTGGCTTGACCTACACTCAGTGCCTGTGAACGGCACTGGCGAGGAGCGGAAGTTCGCAGGGGTGCAGTCCGTCGAGCGGGCGATCAGCATCCTGGAGTTCCTCGCGCGCAACGAATGGTCCGGCGTCACCGACATCGGCAACGAGCTCGGCGTCCACAAGTCCACCGCGTTCCGGCTGCTCAGCACGCTGGAGCAGCGCGGCCTCGTGGAACAGCACGCCGACAGCGGCAAGTACCGGCTCGGTATCGGGATCGCGCACCTCGCGCGCGCCGTCACCGCGGATTCGGACATCAGCCGGCATGCCCGTGTCGGCTGCGAGTGGCTCGCGCGCCATACCGAGGAAACGGTCACGCTGACAGTGCTGGAAGGGTTCGAGTGCGTAACGATCGACCAGATCGTTTCGACCTCGACCGTGGCGAGCCGCGGCTGGCTCGGCAGGCACACGCCGATGCACTGCACCTCGCCGGGCAAGGTGTTCCTGGCCTACCTCCCCGAAGATCAGCAAGCCGCGCTGGTCAAGGGCCCGCACGAGCGGTACACCGACCGCACCATCGTCCGCCCGAAGGAACTGCGTGCCGAGCTGGCACGGGTGCGGGCCGCGAGCTTCGCCAGCACCATCGATGAATTCGAGGACGGCCTCACCGCGGCGGCCTCCCCGGTGCGGGATCCCGAGGGCGAAGTGGTGGCGGCGATCGGTATTTCCGGGCCGACGTACCGGCTCGACGAGGCGACGATGCGCGAACTCGAACCGCTGGTGCGCGAGGCCGCCGAGCTCGCGTCCACCCGCATGGGCTACTTCCGCCCGGCGTAACCACCCGTGAAAGGTCCCGTCCGCCCGGCGTAACCACCTGCGCTGAAAGACGCCTTCAGTCCGCTCAACGGACTGATAGGGCCCTTCACTCCACCCAGTGGACTGAAGGCGTCTTTCAGCGCGCGGGTGCGATCATGAGCACACCGGACTCGATGGCGACCCGCACCAGGTGAGAACGGTTGTGCGCCCGGAACTTGGTGCGCAGGTGGGAGACGTGGTATTTCACCGTGCGCTCGCTGCGGGCGAGCTTTTTCGCGATCTGGCGGTCCGTCATGCCCTCCGAGATCAGCGTCAAGATCTGCTGCTCCGCCCCCGTCACCTTGCCGACGCGCGGCAGCGGAGTCACCGAGCCATTGCCCAATTCGCCATTGCCCAGCTCGCGCCCGTCCCTCGGCTCGGGGAACCGCACCGGCTGCGCGGCCTGCCCACCCGGGACCGCGCCGAGCAGCGGGCTGATCCAGGTGGCCGCCATGCTCGCCGACCGCACGGCCTGCGTGAGGTCTTCGGCGCAATCGTGGATCGACACCACACCGCGCACCCCGGCGCGGACGAACTCGAGCACCTCGTCGGGATTGGCGCGCGCGTCGCCCATCAGCAGCACGATCGCCGGCGTCTGCCGTGCGCCGTCGCGGCGCAGCAGGGCGCGCAGGTAGCCGTCCAGCGCGCTGTCGACGAAAACGACATCCGACCGCGCTAGTAGCGCGGGCGAGAGCGTGTCATCGAGGCCGGGCACCGCCGCGACGACTTCGAGGCCCGGCTGCGCGTCGAAAAGGGTACCGAGGCCGAGCCGGGTGATAACGCCCCGTGCGGCGATGAGTACCCGGGTCGCACGGAGGACGCTCGGCTGGGGCGCGGGCCGGCGGTGTGCGTCACGCGGCCGTGACATCGCTACGCCATCTCGATGGAACCATTGCGACGAGCGGCATCTTCATGGCAAACCAGCTCCCCGACAGGCCGATAACTGCAGGTCAACCATGATCAAATTACGGGCGTCCCGTCGCTTTCGTCAACGAATGTCCGCCTATCGTGTACCTATCGGCTATGCCGTTCGGGCAGCGCACCCGTCGCGCCGGTTCCCGAAAGGGCAGCGCGCTACGCAACGGACGGCGCTCGGCATGCGAGCCCAAGGGGTCCTCCGGTGCGTATATGACGGCGTATATGACACCGGTGGGGTCCTTGGCTCGCTCCCGCGATGCAGGCCAGCACCGGATATGGCATCATCCGCGGCAATGAAGATCATTTCCAATAACACCGGGGGCTGACGTGGCCACACTGCTCATGGTGGAGGGCTGGCTGCGCTCCACCGGTCTCTGCTTACCGCCGCTGATTCGCGAACGCGGCCACCGCTATGTGCTGTTCACCCAGGACCCGGCGCTCTACCCCGCGGCGCACTCCGGCGAGCCGCACCCGGTCATCGACCGCGCCGACGAAATCGTTCGCGTAGACACCAACGACCTCGACGCCGTCACGGCGGCCGCGCTGGATCTCGCAGAGCGCCTTCCGATCGACGGTGTGCTCACCACCTGCGACTACTACCTGGAAACCGCGGCGGTGATCGCCGCGCGGCTCGGGCTGCCGGGGGCGCCGCCGGAGGTCATGCATCGCGCCACCCGCAAGCACCTGGTCCGGTCGGCGATCAGCGAGGCGGGGCTGGCCAACCCGGCCTTCGCCGTCGCCGCATGCTGGGAGTCGAGCCTGGCGGCCGCCGCGACGATCGGCTACCCGTTGGTCGCGAAGCCGGTCGACCTCAATGCCGGGACGTCGGTGCAGCGCGTCGACGACGAGGCCGGGTTGAAGGACGCGTTCTGGGAGATCACCGGCGTCGAGCGCAACACCCGCGGCCAGCCACTGAGCCGGCTGCTGTTGCTCGAGGAGCTCATCGAGGGTCCGGAGTTCAGCGTCGAGGCCGTCACCCGGGGCGGCGAAACCACGGTCATCGGGATCACCGACAAGAGCATCACCGGACCGCCCGCTTTCGTCGAGTCCGGGCACATGTTCCCCGCACGGCTGACGCCCGCGGCGGCGGTGACGATCGAGGAGTTCACCCGAGACGCGCTGGCGGCCATCGGCTACACCCACGGGCTGAGCCACACCGAGCTCAGGCTCACCCCGGACGGCCCGCGCATCATCGAGATCAACCCGCGGCAGGCGGGCGGGTACATCTTCGACCTGGTACGGCTGGTGACCGGCAGTCACCCGCTCGAACTGCTCGTCGACCTCAGTCTCGGCAAGGCGCCCCAGATCGGCTCCGAACGTGCGACGGCGACCAGTGCCGCGGTGTTCTTCGTGATGTCGCCGCGCCCAGGAACGGTGATCGGCGTCGACGGCGCGGCAGCGCTAGATGCCGATGCCGACGTCGTCCGATGGCACCTTCCGACGCCCGCCACTGCGGGCTACCCGCGCAGCAACGACGCCTACCTCGGGCATGTCCTCGCGGTCGACGCCACCGGCGGTGCCGCGAGGGAGCGGGCCGAAGCCGCGGTCGGTTCGCTGCGACTCCGCTTCGCCGACGGCAGCACCGCCACCCCGATCGGACTGCCCGGCTGAGGCCGCGGATATACCTGGCGGCTGACCCAACCGCCCTCGTGCGTGATTACCCGTGCCAGGGCACTCACTTCCACGCACGAGCGACGGCGGCGATGATCTCCGGGCGTAGCCGTTCCGGCGTGATGATGGCGTCGACCGAACCGACGTCGACGGCCCGCTGCACGCTGTGCACCGAGTCGAACTCCGCGGCGACCTCGCCCAGCTTCTCCGACCGCACCGCGTCGCGGACCTCGGCGAGTTCGGTCGCCAGCTCCGCCCGCTGCGCACCGGGCGCCTCCGCGACCCTGGCCTCCAGCTCACGCACCCGCGGGTCGGCCGCCGTGCGGGCGTTGACCTCGCCGGGGAAGACCACCGCCGCCGCCGGTGCGCCGCCGATGACCGAGGCGTACGAGCCCTCGACGGCCAGCACCGTCATGTTCGGGTTCAGCGCCTTGGAGAACACCACGAACGCGCCACCGTGATAGCGAGAGATCACGCAGAACACGATCGTGCCGTCGAAGTTCACGATCGCGCGGCCGATCTCGGCGCCGTACTCCAGCTGAAGCTTGCGCATCGACTCCGGGGAGCCGTCGAAGCCGGACAGGTTGGCCAGCACCACCAGCGGCCGGTTCCCGCTGGCGGCGTTGATCGCGCGAGCCACCTTCTTCGACGAGCGCGGGAACAGCGTGCCCGAGGTGTAGGTGTCGGGGCCGTCGCTCGGCGGGAAGCCCCGGCGCGGCACCGAGGTCGACTCGATCCCGAGCAAGCACACCGGATACCCGCCGAGATGCGCGTCGGTGACCACCGCGGTTTCCGCGTCGGCCATCCCCGCCCAGCGCTCCAGCATCGGATGGTCGGCGTCGGCGACGGCTCGCAACAGCGTCCGGATGTCGAAGGGCTTCTTCCGGTCGGGGTTGGTCGCCGCCGAGAAGATCTCGCCGACGCGGGTGAAGTCGCTCTCGGGCAGCGCGTGCGGGTACGGCGTGATGTCCCGGTCGCTCGGGTCCTCGGTCTCGGCCCGCCGCGGTGCGTCCTCGCCAGGCACGATATAGGCGTGGTCGTAATGCGCCATGAGCACGTCGCGCGCACCGGCGAGGTCGGCCGCCCAGTACTGCGCCTGCCCGTTGGGGCCCATCACGCGGTCGTAGCCGCCGATGCCGAAGTTGTCCTCGGCGGAGACGCCACCGGAGAAGTCGAGCGACTGCTTGCCGGTGAGCACCATCGCGGAGTCCGGCGTCATCACCAGGATTCCCTTGGTGTGCATGAGCATCGTGGCTTCGGCGTTCCAGTACGGCTGCGCGCCGACGTTGATGCCCGCGACGATCACGTTGATCTCGCCGCCGTCCTGGGTGAAGTGCACGATGCGCTTGAGCGCCTTGCCGACCCAGTCCAGGTTCTCGGTGCCGGAGTCCATCGAGATCTTGGCGCCGGCTGACAACGAGAACCACTCCACCGGCACCCGCATCCGCTCGGCGAGGTCGAGCGCGGCGATCACCCGCGCGCACTCCGGCTCCGACAGCGCGCCAAGCGCCTTCGTCGGGTCGCCGAGCAGCGCGACCCGGGTCACGCCCTCCGGCTGGCGGGCCGTCGGGGTCGTCACCACGCCGGCGACGATCGCGGCCTTGTTCCGGCCCGGTTCCCGTTGCACCGGAACGAGCTCGCCGGTGTCGTCGAGGTCGTGTTCGACAAAAGTGCCGTCAGGACCGGCGAGCAGCCCGGTCAGCTCGTACGGATACGTGGTGCCCCTGCGCCGCGCCCGCAGCACCTTCTGCGCGTAGTCGTCGAGCGGGGTGATCGGCTCCGCGGTCGGCTCGGCGACCTCGACCCGGACGCCCGTGCCTGACTCGTACGACACCCGGACCGCGGCTTCATGGAGCTCCCCGGTGCTGTGGTCACGCTGCCTGCCGAGGAACAGCACCTCCTCGAGGCCGGCGCCCGCCGTCGACGGCACGACCCGCTGCGCCAATGCGGTCAGCTCCTCACCGGCCAATTCACTCGGCGGCCAGGCGTAGATCAGGACGCGGTTGGTGTCCAGCCTGCCCTTGACCGGTCGCTGCGCCTGCACCTTCCGGATGGCGTCGAGACACGCGGCCAGCGCGCCCTCCGCGGCGGGCAACGACACCAGCCGCCCATCGGTGTCTCGCAGCGGCGTCAGGTCCCGCACCTGCGCCATCGCGACGAGCCGCTCGTCGGACGGGTTCTGCGGCGCGACACAACGGAACAGGAACACGTCCTCATCGGCCGACGGCAGCCGGGTGAGGTCGAAGTTGCGCAACCGCTGGAGCTGCAGCCGCTGGGCGACGAGCGGGTGAATACCGCGGATCAGCCGCTCTTCGTTCAGGCCTGTGTCGATGCGGCCGGACTCCTCGGCGCTGCCCGTTCCGCCTGCCATCACCAAGTCGCCCCATCGACCACTCGAGCGGGGCTTCGCCCCACCCTCGCTGGGCCGAGCCGAGTAGCCGGCGGGGGCTGACGGGCGGAAGGTGAAGTGGTGGTGCATCGCGCTGCCCGAGCCGCCCCACCAGCCTGCCCCGGTGCGGCCGGCCACGGTCGTGGTCACGCGCCGCACCCCGGAAAGCTCGCTCACCGCGCTGAGCACGCCGCGCAGTTCGGCCGCCATCACGTCGGCGGCGTCCGCGCCCGACGGCTGGTCGTCCCAGGTCAGGTAGATGTCGACGACCAGGTCGCCGGTTACCGCTTCGGCCTGCGCCACATCGACGACGGCCCTTGCCGCCGCCGGTAGCTCGGCGAAGTCGGCCGTGGTGGCGAGCAGCCGCAGCCGTCGCCCGTCGAGATCGAACGCGGTCGACACGAACGGCCGACCCTCGGCGTCGAAGCACCGCACCTCGTCAAGCCCGCGCGAACGGTAGTAGCGGCGGGTCATCACCTCGAGCAGCGGCCCCATGTCCGCGCCAGGCTTACCGATCCGCTGCCCGAGCAGCCGGGCCAGCGGCTCCGGGCTGGCCACCATCTCGGAGATCCGCTCCGCGCGATCCGGCGCGTCGGGCCGCTCGTCGAGATAGCGCAGGTGGCCACGCACGCCGGCATACACCTCGGCGCGCCGCCGCCGCAGCATCGGCTGCGCGAACCACCGGAACACCACACCGCGCGCCAGGTCGCCGACGACCGGGAACCTCAGCTGGGTTGCCGTCACCAGGTGCTCGAGCACCTCCCCGGTCCGATCGCGCAACTCCTCGCCCGGCGGCGGGTCGGCCAGCCACTCGCGCAGCAAGGTCGTCACCACCACCACGTCCGCCGCGACCCGCTGCTGGGCGAGGAAGATCCGGAAGACCGCCTCCTCCAGGGCGTCGGTGCGCTCGAAGTCGGTCACGCCGTAGTGGCCGAGCACCTTCGCCAGCCTCGACTTGAACGTCTCCGAGACCCCGGCGCGCTCGACATCGAGGCTTTGCAGGTACGTGTGGAAGTACTCGCGAGGGCTGTGCACCCTGGTGTCGGCCTTGGCCTCCTCGCCGGCAGGCCGGTTGCGGCTCAGCTCGGAGAGATCCGCGAACACCTCGAGCAGCTCCACCTCGGCGGCGAGCCTGCCTCCGCCCAGCTCCGCCCTGGCGGCGGCGTAGTCGCGCAGCGTGCGGCCGTCGTCGGCGGGGTCGACGTCGAACCCGAGCAGCAGGCTGCGCAGATCCTGCACCGCCCGTGCGGCACGGTCGGCGGCGGCGTCGTCCGAGGGCAGCGGCAGCGCGAGGTCGACCGCGGGTGCCTGCACCACCTCGCCACCCGCTTCGGCCACCGGCTCCAGCCGCAGCAGCGGCGCACCCGTCTCGACCTGGCTGCCGACCGAGACCAGGCACTCCTTCAGCGTCGCGGCGAACGGCGCGCGCAGCACCGTCTCCATCTTCATGCTCTCCAGCACGAGCACCGGCGCACCGGCTTCGACCCGCGCGCCCGCGCCGACCGGCGTCGCGACGACAAGGGCGGGGGCCGGTGAGCGCACCACACCGCCTTCATCGCGACTGATCCGGTGGGTGACGCCGTCGACCTCGACCAGGTGCATCGGCCCGTGGGTGCCGGTGACGAGCCGGAAGCTCTGCCCGTTGACGACCAGCCTGCCGGTCATGGCGCCGCTGGCACCCCGCCGTTCCGCGTCGTAGCGATCAAGCTCGGCGTCGACGGTCTGCACCTCGCCGTTGCCACCGATGCCGATGCGGAAGCGGTTCGGGCCGACCTGCGCCACCGTGACCCGGTAGCCGATCCCGCGCAGCTTGAGGTCGATCGCGCGGCCCATCTCGTGCTGCACCTGCGGCCTGCCGCCGTGCGCGGTGGCGAAGAGCCGCTGCCGTTCGGCGTGCTCCTCGTCCTCATAGGCCTCGATCGCCGCGGCGGCGAGCGCGATCCCGGAATGCTTGTGCGAAACCAGACCGCCTTCGCCGCGGACCCGGTCGATCCAGCCGGTGTCGGCGCGCGCGGTGATGACCTCTTCGGCGGCGAGCAGGTCGAGGATGAAGCTCTTGTTCGTGACGCCGCCCTCGATGATCACCGTGGTCTCGGCGACCGCGCGCCGTAGCCTGCCGAGCGCCTCGTCCCGCGTGCGGCCGTAGGCGATGATCTTCGCGATCATGGAGTCGAAGTCCGCGGGGATGGTGTCGCCCTCCGAGACCCCGGTGTCGACCCGGACGCCAGGACCCGCAGGCAGGCCGAGTACCGCGATCCGGCCCGGCGATGGCGCGAAGTCGCGGTCGGGGTCTTCCGCGTTGAGCCGTGCCTCGATCGCGTGCCCGATCTCCGCGGGCTGCTCCCCGGTCAGCGCGCCCCCGGCTGCGACGTGCAACTGCGCCTTGACCAGGTCCATGCCGGTGGTGGCTTCGGTGATCGGGTGCTCGACCTGCAGCCTGGTGTTGACTTCGAGGAAGGCGAACAGCCGGTCGCCTGGGTGATAGAGGAACTCGACGGTGGCCGCGCCGCGATAGCCGACGGCGATCGCGAGCCGCTCCGCCGACGACTTGAGCGTCTGGATCTGCTCGGCGTCGAGCAGCGGGCACGCCGACTCCTCGATGACCTTCTGGTTGCGTCGCTGCACCGAGCAGTCCCGCACGCCGAGCGCCCACGCGGCGCCCTGGCCGTCGGCGACGACCTGCACCTCGACGTGGCGAGCGCCGGTGACCAGCCGCTCCAGGAACACCACACCGCTGCCGAACGCCCGCGCCGCCTCCTGGCTGGTGCGTTCGTAGGCTTCCACCAGATCCTCGTCGCTGGTGATCACCCGGATGCCGCGGCCGCCACCGCCCGCGGTCGCCTTGAGCATCAGCGGATAGCCGATCTGCTTCGCCGCACGCAGCGCGGCGTCGAGGTCCGCTACCGGGCCGCCGCTCCACGGCGCCACCGGCACCCCGACCTCTTCGGCGAGCTGCTTCGAGCCGATCTTGTCACCGAGCTTGCGCATCGCGTCGGCGCTCGGCCCGATGAAGGTCACGCCCAGCTTCGCGCAGAGATCCGCGAAGGCCGGGTCCTCCGCGACGAAGCCCCAGCCGACCCAGGCCGCATCCGCCTTCGTGTCGATCAGCGCGCGCTCGAGCACCGCATGATCCAGGTACGGGCGAGCCGAAGCCGGGCCGAGGCAGTAGCCGATATCGGCCTCCCGCACGAACGTCGCCGTCCGCTCGGCATCGGTGTAGAGGGCGACGGTCTCGATCCCGGCGCCGGTCTCCGCGTTGAGTTCGCGGACGGCGTGGATCAGCCGCATCGCGGCCTCGCCTCGGTTGACGATTGCGACACGGTGAAACACCGGGTGGGCCTCCTGGGTCAGGCGGATGTGCGACGAACGACGGCGCGGGTTTCGGCGTCGTATGTACCTGCCTTGAAGCATGCCGGTTACCGGGAAGTACTCCAATGGGCATCCCGCTCACGCACCTCAGGGGGCGCTTGTAGGGATCCCACAAAAATGGGCCAGGTCAGTGATGGCGGTCACGAGCATTCGCGGTTGGGCCAGCCGCCAGCAGACAGGCGGGGCCGCCCGAAGGGTGGTCACGGCTGTCTGCTCACCGCCGCTCGTGGAGATCTGAGTCTTCGGCAACCGAGGTGAGTAGTTGGCGGCTGGACCAGAGCTCCAGGTATGTCAGCTGTGGCGCACTTCTCAACTACGCCGGATGCTCCCAGCCGTTGATCTGGACCTGCGCGGCCTGCTCCCGCTCCCGCTTGGCCAACTCGGCGTGCAACTCGGCCAGCAACTCCCGGTCGCGATCGCTGAGCTTGGCATCGCCAGGCAGGTTCACGGGCGGCTCGACGGGGCTGAACTCCGTGGTGCGCTCCGCAGGCGATTCGGGTCCGGCACGCCCGGGCTCCGGCGCTTCGGGCGTTGCCGGTGTCGCCGGCGTGGCCGCGTGGCCGTTGCGGTCGGTCTGCCGGGTGGTCGGCGTGTCGGCCTGCGGCCAGAACAACTCGCCCGGCACCAGTGAGGTGTCGGCCGGCTGCTCCCACTTACCGGGCGGTGAACCCGCGGCCGCACCCGCCGGCTCGATGCCATGGCCCGCCGGCTCCTGATCGCCGCTGAACGGGTCGAAGTTGAGTTCGGTGAACGCCGCCATCGCAGACTGGGCGGTCGGCGGGGAGTCGGCGACGGCCTGCTCAGGCTCCGGTTCGGGTTGCCGCTGGGACTCCTGCTGCTGCGCGGCGGGTTGTTGCTGAGGTTCCGGTTCCGGCTGCCGCGCCGGCTCCGGCGCCTGTTCCGGCCTGGCGATCTCGCGCGTCCGCTGTGCGCCGATCGCCTGCTCCGCCGACGGGGCCACGTCGAAGTTCGGCCCCGCGGGTGCCTGCTGGGCCGGCGCGGACTTCGCCGGTTCGGGCTCCTGCGTCGCCTGCTCCCCCGACGCAGCATGGGTTGCCGAGCGCCCTGGCCGTTCCGCCGCGGGCACGCGCCGCACTGCCGCGGTCGCCGACCACACCGCCACCGCTGACGCCAGCGCACGCTCGTGATACCGCGTCCATTCGCTGTTCGGCGCGCTGACTTCGACCGATGCGGAGATCCCGGCGTGCCGTAGCGCGGCCTGGACCCGGTGCGCGGTCGCCGGGGCGCTGCCCCCGGAGCCCATTTCGATCAGCACGACGCGCTGCGGCATCGGCCCCGGTACCCGTCCCGCGGTGCTGTTACGCCACACCGCGTGCACCGATCGCAGCCCGGGCAGCACGTACGAGACCCGCTCCAGCGCAGGGACTATGCCGTCCTCCGGTGCGTCGTGACCGCTGAACCGGTGCTCGTCGGCCCCGTCCACCGCGGCGTCGTCGACCCTCACCTGCTCCGCGAAGCCCGGTTCGGAGCCGCTCTGGATGAGGATCGCGGCGAGTTCGCGGTGTTCCGCTTCGCGCAGCGGCAACCGGCCCGCGATCAACGATCCCGCGATCAGCTCGACCGCCTCATCGGCCCTGGCTTTCACCGCGAGCCGGCGTGCGTGGCTCAGCGCGCTGTCGTCGAGCCTGCCCGCCAAGGCGAGTAACAGATTGTGCAATCGCAACGGCAGCGCGGTGCCCTCGTGGACCTCCGCCATGCTGACCTCTCCCTCCGGCTCGCGGGAGATGCGAGCGTTCCTACCCGGTCGCCGGCCCCAACCCGGCGCCCACCGCGCCGACGCTGACGGCACGGGCGTTCGCCAGTGCCGCGAGGTGATAATCCGGGAGGTCGAACTGTGGCGGCAGCACCTCGATAGCGGGCTCCTCGTCGCCGAGTACTCGCAGCACGCGCTGCAGCTCGCCGGTCAGCCTGGGCCACCCAGTGGTCGCGGTCACCAGCAGCACCCGTTTAGCGTCGCGTTCGCTTCCCCTTTCGGCGTACCGCCAACTTTCCCGGACATCACCCACATCAGGCCGACCACGTAACGCTGCGTCTATAACGGCAGACACAGAGTCGACATTGTTCAACCTATCGGGTGCAGTCTCAGTGAATGTGTACCCGCTCACTGGGGAATCGTCTACCCGAAGTGTCGAACTTAGCTCGTGAAAATCCGCCCCGTTCGGGATTAAAGCGGCAACCAGGAGATCGTACTCACGTTGATCAAGGTCGATTCCATGTCTGAGCAACGACTTCGGCAAGGTTCGCGCGAGCACCTCAAGCGCTCCTTCGCCGAGCCAGTCGCGGAATCGCCACAGCGTGTCATCCGGCAACCTGCCCGCCAAGCACAGCAGCAGCTCATGACACGCCAGTTCAGTGTCCTTATTCATAAGTCGGCCCATTCACCAGAAGCAGGCATGTCGCCAGCCGCTCCTGACCTCCCCCGATCGCTCAGGCGGGCCTCCGGCCCACCATCGCTGGATCGGGTTGTGAATAGTCCTCCAGGATCCTGATCCATCGCGGCCCTCCACCGTGAATATTTCCCGCACGCCCCCGTACTGGGCAGGATGCCACAGCCGCACCCGTCAGCGGGAGGGCAGTTCGCTATCCGGACAACACATCCCGGGCCGCGACATCGTCGCGGGTCAGCCCGGCCAGCAGCAATCCGACGATCTCGCCCGACGCGGCGGAGCGGACGCCGGGCACGCGAAACTTCTCGATGGCCATCACCTGGGACGCGCCGACCTGGATGCCGCCGCGCGCCACCACGACCGGGCTGCCGACGTGCACCAGGCCCTGCACCTGACCGGTCGCGACGAGGCCTCGGCCGGCGATGAAGAAGACGTCCTCGACGATCAGCCGGAAATTGCCAGGACCGGCGACATGCGCTGCGGGGATCATGGGGGCCGTGGCACCCTGCGCGAGCATCTCCTCCGCCGACAGCGGCGTTCGCTTGTTACGGCGCCCCGCGAACCAACCCATGGCGGGTCACCGTACCGGATAGCGGGTCAGGAGAACTTCGTCGTCGGCCGCTCCTGGAGCACGTCATCGACGTAGACGTCGACCTTCTCGTCGTAGAAGGCGACCGAGTCCGCGATCTCTTTGGCCTCGGGGATCGGGTTCGGGTATGCCCACACCAAGTCGCGGCGCACGTCCTCACCGGTCCGCACCGACCAGTACATCGCGTCGCCCTTGAGAGGGCAGTGCGTCGAGGTCCCGCTCGGCTCGAGCAACTCGAACCGCACGTCCTCCTTCGGCACGTAGTAGCGCGGCGGCAGGCCCGACTCGAACAGCACCCAGGGCGCGGCCGATTCGGCTACCGTGACTCCCTCGACCTCGACCCGGACCCGCTTGTCGCTTCGCTCTATCCGCATGTCACCAGGGTGTTCGCTCATACTCGTCGACAGTACTCGCGACGGCGCGCGAGGCAGAAGGGTGAAAGCGTCAGACATGCGTCACCAGTATCCGCGAAACACCTAAGGAGCCACCGTGATCGTTGCATTCAGCCTGACTCCACTCGGCGGCGAGTCGGATGGCGTCGGCGAGGCCGTCGCCGACGCCGTCCGGGTGGTGCGCGAGTCCGGCCTGCCTAATGAAACCAACGCCATGTTCACCCTGATCGAGGGCGAATGGGACGAGGTCATGGCGGTCGTCCGCCGGGCAACCGAGGCGGTGCAGGCACACGCGCCGAGGGTGAGCATGGTGCTCAAAGCCGACATCCGGCCCGGTCACACCGGTCAGCTCACCGCGAAGCGCGAACGCATCGAACGGCACCTGGCAGCCGGCGGCGAAGACTGAACTGCTGAGCAGGCCTACTCGATGGTGGACGCGACCGGGGCTCCGCGCTCGACGGTCCGGCTGACGGTCCGGCTGACGGCGCACAGGCGGTCATGGGACCGCTGCACGATGCCGTGCAGCCGGCGAGCGCCGCGAGCAGCAACTCGACAGGAGTGAAGGCGTCGTCCTCGCCCGAGCCGACCGAGATCTCGCCGCCGCGGACGTTCCTTGCGACGTAGCTGCCGAGGGCGGTGCGAGCCAGCGAGATCGAGCGCTCAGTGTCTGTGTTCATGCGAGCCAGTCTGGCAGGGGGAGCCCAAGGTGGCCTTCGGTGCCATATAGGCACCCCATGGCACCTTGGTGCCGCACAAGAACTGCGCAAACAGAACAACGAGGCGTCTTTCAGCGCGCGCTTAGGAGACGGGGTTGGCCGACACGTCGATGTCGTAGGTGGCCTTGCCGTTCTCGATCGCGGTCACGATCACCTCGAGCCGGTAGTCCGCGCCTTCGTGGGTCATGACGCACCAGGTCGCCTCGGCGATCTGCGCCTTCATCGGGCCTTCGCATCGCACCTTCTCCGGCACGCGGTCGGCCTGCTTCAGCGCATCGGACACGCCTCGCTCGAGCTCCTCGGTGGAGATGACTTTCTCGGTGCCGGTGCCGCACGCTCCGAGCGCGAGCCACAACGCGGCGACGGCCAATCCCCCGGCCAACCCCCTACCCACTACTGCCTCCCGTGTGCCGACCGTTCCGCATACCGTAACGTCCCGCGACCGGCCCTGCTCGATCATGATCCACCCGCGGACCTGGCAGGCTAGCGGTTATGACCGAGCCCGACATGCCCCACTCCGCGGCGATCGACGACCCGTACCGCTGGCTGGAAGACGTCACCGGCGACATCGCGCTCGACTGGGTGCGCTCGCGCAATGCCGAAACGACCGCGAGCTTGACCGGTTCCGCCGATTTCGACGCGCTGCGCGACGAGGTGCGCGAGATCCTCGACTCGGACGACCGCATCCCGTACGTCACCCGACGCGGCGAGTACCTCTACAACTTCTGGCAGGACGCGGCACATCCACGCGGGCTGTGGCGGCGAACCACCCTCGAGTCCTACCGCACGCCGGAGCCGGACTGGCAGATCGTGCTCGACGTCGACGCGCTGGCGGCGGCCGAAGACGAGAACTGGGTGTGGCAGGGGCCGACGGTGCAGCGGCCGGGATACCGCCGGTGCCTGATCGAACTCTCGCGCGGCGGCGCCGACGCGACCGTGGTCCGCGAGTTCGACCTCGAGACGCTGAACTTCGTCGACGGCGGCTTCGAGCTACCCGAAGCCAAGAGCACCATCGGCTGGATCGACGACGACCAGATCTACGTCGGCACCGACTTCGGTGTCGGCTCGCTGACCGCGTCCGGCTATCCGCGCGTGGTGAAGCAGTGGCGTCGCGGCACCCCGCTGTCGGCGGCCACCACGGTGTTCGACGGCAAGCCGGACGACGTCTCGGTCGGCGCCTACCACGACCCCACCGAGGGCTTCGAGCGCGATTTCGTCGTGCGTCATGTCGACTTCTACCGCACCGAGACCTACTTGCGAGCCACCGGTGGTGCGCTCGTCCGCATCGACGTGCCGGACGACGCCGACATCGACGTGCACCGCGAGTGGCTCCTGGTGCGGACCCGATCGCCGTGGCGAGCAGGCGAGCGCGAATACCCCGCGGGCGCGTTGCTCGCCGCGCGGTTCGACGACTACCTGGCGGGCTCGCGGCAACTGACGGTGCTGTTCGAGCCGGATCGGCACACGTCGCTGAGCTATCACACCTGGACCCGGCATCACCTGATTCTCGTGACGCTGACCGATGTCAAGAGCAGACTCTACGTGCTGACGCCGGATGACGGCTGGCGCCGTGAGCCGCTGGCCGGTGTGCCCGAGGTCGGGGCGGCCGACGTCGTCAACACCGACCCCGACAACAGCGACGAGTACCTGCTCGATGTCTGCGGCTTCACCCAGCCTTCGACGCTGTACCGGGGTGAGGTCGGCGGCGAGCGGGAGACACTCAAACGCGCTCCGGAGTTCTTCGACGCCGGCGGGCTCGCGGTCGCGCAGCACTTCGCGACATCGGCGGACGGCACACGCATCCCGTACTTCGTCGTCGGGCCGCAGGACGCGGCGGGGCCGACGCTGCTGACCGGGTACGGCGGGTTCGAGATCTCGCTGACACCCAGCTACAGCGGCATCATCGGGCGTGGCTGGCTGGCGCGCGGCGGGACGTACGTCGTCGCCAACATCCGGGGCGGTGGCGAGTACGGGCCGGACTGGCACCAGGCGGTGCTCAGGGGCAACCGGATGCGCGTGTACGAGGACTTCGCCGCCGTCGCGCGGGACCTGGTGCGGCGCGGCATCAGCACACCGGAGCGGCTGGGCATCGAAGGCGGCAGTAACGGCGGTCTGCTGATGGGCGTCATGCTCACCCGCTATCCGGATCTCTTCGGCGCGATCGTGAGCCAGGTGCCGCTGCTGGACATGCGCCGCTATCACCAGTTGCTCGCCGGGGCGTCGTGGATGGCCGAGTACGGCGACCCCGATGACCCCACCGACTGGGCTTACCTGCGGGAGTACTCGCCGTATCACAACCTGCGCGCCGGGGAACGGTATCCTCCGACGCTGTTGATCACCTCGACGCGGGACGACCGGGTGCATCCGGGACACGCCCGCAAAATGGTCGCCAAAATGCGCGAACTCGACGCCGATGTCCGCTACTACGAGAACATCGAAGGCGGCCACGGCGCGGCGGCCGACAACGAGCAACGCGCGTTCAAGTGGGCCATGGTCCTGGAGCTCCTGAGCCGAACGATGCGACTCTGAACACCCTGGTCATCCCCGATTTCGGCGCGCCGAAGCCGACGATAACAGTACGCCGAAACCATGGATAACCGTGCGCCGTAAATCGCGGTAATTGCGCGGCGAAAATTGAGATCCGAATTGGCGATAATATCGACATCACCCTTTTCCTTCGTTACGTTCGAAGGGAAAGGGGGGAGCAATGTCCGCGGAACTTCTGGCCTTCGCCACGGCCTTCGCACTGGTACTGGCGGTGGAACTGCCGGACAAGACGCTCGTCGCCACGCTGGTACTGACCACACGCTACCCGGCGGGCCCGGTGTTCGCCGGGGTGAGCGTGGCGTTCGCGGTCCACGTCGTCATCGCCGCGATGTTCGGTAGCGCGTTGGCACTGTTGCCCGGCGCGCTGGTCGCCGCCGTGGTGGCGACGCTGTTCGCGATCGGCTCCTACCTCCTGCTGCGCGAAGGCTTCGCCCCGGTCGGTACCGCCACTGAGGACGCGGCGCGGCAGGGCGCCGGCCCGGTGTCGTTCGTGCGGGCGGCGGCGACGTCGTTCGGCGTGCTGTTCGCCGCCGAACTCGGGGACGCGTCACAGCTCGCCACGGCAGGACTCACCGCGCGATTCGGCACCCCGGTCGCCATCGCGCTCGGCGCGCTGACCGCGCTGATCGTGGTCGCGGGCGTCGCCGTGCTGATCGGCCGCAAGGTTCGCGCCCGCATCAATCCCCGGCTACTGCAGCGCATCGCCGGTTTCGCGTTCGCGGGCTTCGCCGTCTTCGCGGCGATCCAGACCTTCGCATAGACCGTCGCCGCCTTGACAGCGCGCCACCGGAGCTAGACGCTTGTATAGAAGCGACCCCAGGCAGGTGAGCATGGCCAATGCACCAGGACCGACCGGGCGAGAGGCAATCCGCCTGCTACCCCGGCTGCGCGAAAACCCGCTCACCTACATCTCCTGGCTCACCAGGACCTACGGCGACCTGGTCCGGGTACCGCTGCCGCGCGGCAACCAGCTGCTGCTGACCTCCCGACCCGACCTCGTCGCTCAGGTACTGGTCAGCAACCAGGACAACTACGCCAAGGCGCGCACGTACCAGCCCCTCACCGAACTGCTCGGCCGCGGCCTGCTCACCAATGAAGGCGACAGCTGGACACGGCAACGCAGGCTGGTGCAGCCGATGTTCGCTCGACGACGCATCGACGCGTTCGCCCCTGCCATGGTCGACGCCGCCTGCCAGGCGATGGATCGCTGGGCGGAACTGGACACCGGCAGCGTCGTTGACGTCGCTGAGGAGATGAGCGCGCTCACGCTCGACGTCGTCGGCAGGGCCCTGTTCAGTTCCGACCTCAGCGGCGAGGCACAGCGGATGGGGCCCGCACTGGAGACCGTGCTGACGGCGTTCATCAAGGTGGTCCGCAACCCGCTGTTCATGCTGGTGCCGAACTACCACCGCTGGCCGACGCCGAACCGGCTGCGGGCCAGGGGCGCGGAGACGCACCTGCGCACCGTCGTCGACACCCTGATCACGCAACGCCGCACCGAGGCGGCGGGCGCAGGCGACGAGCGCGACCTGCTCGACATGCTCCTGGCCGCCCGCGACGACACCGGCCGGCCGCTCGCCGAGCAGCAGATCCGCGACGAACTGATGACGTTCATGCTCGCCGGCCACGAGACCACGGCCAACGCGCTGGCCTGGACGTTGCTGCTGCTGTCGCGGCACCCGCAAGCCAGGGACCGCCTGGAGGCCGAGGTCGACACCGTGCTGTCCGGGCGACCCGCGACGGCGTCGGACGCGAGCAAGCTCGAATGGACGTCGGCGGTGCTCTCGGAGGGAATGCGACTCTACCCGCCCGCCTGGATGATCGAACGGGAAGCGAAGGCCGTCGACGAACTCGACGGCGTCGAGGTGCCCGCGCACAGCGTGGTGGCGACGCCGCCGTATCTGGTGCATCGCAATCCGGACCATTGGCCGAACCCGGAAGGCTTCGACCCGGAACGGTTCCTCCCGGATGCGGTCGCAGGCAGGCACCGGTTCGCCTACCTGCCCTTCGGTGGCGGCAGGCGGCAGTGCATCGGCGGCGGTTTCGCGATGCTGGAGTCGGTGCTGCTGCTCGCGACCATCGTGCAGCGGTTCCAGCTCGACCTGGTGCCGGGCCATCAGCCTGAGACGCTCACCGCCGTCACGCTCCGCCCGGCCAACGGCATCCCGATGGCGCTGCGGCCGCGGTGAGTCGGCGGCCGCGAGCCGACTAGCTGGCACCAAGGTGCCATGGGGTTCCGATATGGCACCCGCGGCCACCGTGGGCTCCCCACCGCGGGAGGCCTAGCTCAGAATCTTCGCCAGCTCCGCGGCGGCCCGCACCACGCGCGGCCCCAGCACCTTGGCGTCGATGGCGTCGAGCGAGACCAGCCCGATGCTCGCGCGCAGGCCGGGCACCCCGCGCACCGGAGCCGCGACGCCGTGCGCGCCCGGCTGCAACTCGCCCGCGGTGGTCACCCAGCCCGGCTCCTGCTTGTGCAGCGTCATCGCCTTGCCTGCGGCGCCGCGACTGATCGAATGCCTGCTGCCCACCCGGTAACCGACGTGATAGCTGGTCCACGACGGTTCGACCACCGCGACCGCCTGCACCGTGTCGGCATCGGCGATGGACAAGTGCGCAGTAGCACCGGTCTCTTCGGCGAGCGCTCGCAGCACCGGACCCGCTGCGTCGCGGAGCTGCGGCAGCACCCGGTCCGCCAGCCGCAGCAGCCCGACGCCGAGCCTCACCTTGGCGCCGTCCCGCCACACCAGGCCGCGCTCGGCCAGCGGGGTCAGCAACCGGTAGACAGCGGCCCGGCTGACGCCGATCCGCGCCGCCAGTTCGGCGACACCGCAGCCTTGACCTTCCGCGTCGGCGACCGCCTGCAGCAGCGCCAGGCCGCGGTCGAGGGTCAGCGACCCGCCGGGGCTCGCCGGGCTCATCCCCAGCTCACCGGGATCACAGCAACGCCAGTTCCTCGAGCTCGGCGACCGCATCGGGGAAGGTTGCCGAGCCGTAACACGCGAACAACTCCCGCACCGCCTTCGCCGCGGGGTCCGACAGCGATGCGGCTTCCGCCGCTAGTGCCGGGCCGTCGGTGGACGCCAGCGCATCGCGGACATCCCCGCCCGCGAGGCAGCGACCGGCGGCGACCAGCAGGTTGAGGAACCCGTGGTGGGTGAAGCCGGATTCGGTGTCGGTGTGCCGCACGGCCCGGTGCAGGCTGTTGGTGGCTTTGAACGAGGCACCGGTGATCCCGGCGACCACGGCGTAGAAGTCGGCGACCTCGTCGACGCTGGGGAAGTTCTCGCTGGATAGCCCGCCGCAGCGGATCTTGGGCCAGCTGCCGTGCTCGATCACCTTGCGCACCCCGTCGAGCCAGCCCTTGCCGCGGCGGGGCTCGACCACCCGCACCACGTCCTCCGGCACGAACTCGGAAACCCGCTCCAGCCACACCTCGTCCACATCGGACGGCGCGGGCATCTCGACCATGCGCAGCGTCAGCATCTCGTCGCGCGATTCCACGATGGAGATCGCCTTCGGCACCCCGCCGAGCCCGGTGTCGATGATCAGCGAGATCGGCAGCGGCGTCGCGGGCCGAATCTTGATCAACTCCGTGATCAGCTCGGGCAGCCGGGACGCCGGGCACAGGAAGAGTCCCAGCGCGCCGGCGCGGTCGCCGGCACGCGCGTCAAGGTAGAAACGCAGCGCCACGGGCATGGCAGCGTTCGCCGGCGCGAACAGCGCGGAGTCGTCGATAAGCCGCGTGAACAGGGGTGGGATGCCACGGGGGCCGGGCGGCGTGAGTTCCACTGCGCTTGACACGACTGACACGCTAGTAGCGTACTATATTCGGACAACAAGTTTCGACTATCGGACACTTTTACGCCTGGAGAAGCCATGCCGTACTACCGCGCAGTCGGTGAGATACCGCCCAAACGGCACACGCAGTTCCGCTCCCCGGCGGGCGGGCTCTACGCCGAGGAACTCATGGGTGTGGAGGGGTTCTCGTCCGACTCGGCGCTGCTGTATCACCGGCAGCTGCCGACGGCGATCGTCAACGCCGAGGTGGTCGAAGACGACCGAGGGCCGATCGCGCCGAACCTCCCGCTCAAGCCACGCGCCTACCGCACGCCGGACCTGGACTTCGCGGCGAGCGCGGACGCGATCACCGGCAGGCGCAGGCTGTTCGGCAACAACGACGTGACGATCGGCTTCGCGGTGGCCCACACGCCAAGCCCGCTCTACCGCAACGCCGCGGGTGACGAACTGCTCTACTTCCAGGGCGGCACCGGCACCATCGAGACGATCTACGGCGCTATCGAAGTCGGCGACGGCGACTACGTCGTGCTGCCGACGTCGACGACCTACCGGGTGGTGCCGGGCGAGCCGATGCGGGTGCTCTCGCTGGAGGCCCGTGGGCACATCGGGCCGCCGCGCCGGTACCTGTCGGCGAAGGGGCAGTTCCTCGAGCACGCCCCGTACTGCGAGCGCGATCAGCGCGGGCCGTCCGAGCCGATGGCCGTCGATGGCAGCGACGCCGACGCGGACACCGAGGTGCTGGTCCGCCACCACGCCGGGCTGACCCGCTTCACCTACGACCATCACCCGTTCGACGTCGTCGGCTGGGACGGCTGCCTGTACCCGTGGGCGTTCAACATCGATGACTTCGAACCGATCACCGGGCGGGTGCACCAGCCGCCGCCGGCGCACCAGACCTTCGAGGGTCCGAACTTCGTGGTGTGCTCGTTCTGCCCGCGTAAGGTCGACTATCACCCGCTGGCGATCCCGGTGCCGTACAACCACGCGAATGTCGACTCCGACGAGCTGATGTTCTACGTGCGCGGCAACTACGAGGCGCGCAAGGGTTCGGGCATCGGCATCGGGTCCCTGTCACTGCACCCAGCGGGCTGCACGCATGGCCCGCAGCCCGGCGCGGCGGAGGCGTCGATCGGCGCGGAGTTCTTCGACGAGACGGCGGTCATGGTCGACACCTTCGCGCCGCTCGAGCTCGGCGAAGCGGCGAATGCCTGCGAAGACACCGGCTACGCATGGACGTGGTCCGGCCGTCACACTCCGCGCTGAAAGACGCCTTCAGTCCGTTGAACGGACTGAAAGGGCCACTCACTCCACCGAGTGGACTGAAGGCGTCTTTCAGCGCATGGGTTTAAACGGTGTACAAAGAGGTCACCCCGCTCCGATGATGGCTACACCGGATCCAGAAGACCGTCTCCCGCGCGGCGAAGTGGCCGAAGAACACCCACCGGCTCGGCTCGGCATAGTGCGTATCGTCAACGGGCTCATCAGCGTGGTGACCGGCGTGTTCGCCGCGGTGCTCGCCATCCACATCGTTCTTGTGGTCGGCGAAGCCAACATGGGTAACCCGTTCGCGCAGTTCATCACGAACTGGGCGGACGCGGTCAACCTCGGCCTGAACAACCTGTTCACCATCGCAGGAGAGAAGGGGCAGGTCGCACTGAACGAAGGCCTCGCCGCCCTGCTGTGGCTGGTGATCGGCGCCGTACTCACGACGATCATCGCGCGCGTGCTGGTGCCGGACACGGGCAGCCGCGTCTGGTACCGCCGGACGGTGCACTGAGCCGTACCGACCCGGGCCGGACACCGGCCGAGTGCGCGCTGCCCGGTTCACGACCAGATGGTTGCTCCCTCCGGCGAGCTAGGTTAGGCTCACCTAAGTTCAACCGCGGAGGGGAGCAGCCTGTGGCCGCATCGCCGAGCCGTCGACCACCATCACCTGATCCCGGGCAACGCGCCAAGTCGCTCGCCATGCGGCGCGGTCCGGCCTCGCTGGCACCGGTGATAACTGACGCGCTGGAACCGGCCACGGCCCCGCTGACCTATCACGTGCACGACAGCGGCAGCGTCAGCGTGCTACTCGCCGACGACCACCCGCTGGTCGAGGCGGCGGGCTCGGTGCGAGACAGCGGCATCGCGGTACTGCTCGAACTCATCGACCTGGCCCCCGTCGCACTCCGGGAACGAACCAGGGCGCTGCTGTGGATCACCGGCTGGCTGCGCGTGCTCCCGCCGAACACCGCACGCGCTCGCGCTGTCATGATCGCCGAGACCACGCCAGACGCGGCCCTGCTCGACGTCGGCCATGGCGCGCGCCTGTGCCGCATGCAGCCCTCGTCACTGGTACTGGCCGACGCCGACGGCACGCATACGCTGACCCCGAACCGATTCGTCGACGCGCGCCCCGACCCGTTCAGCGAGCTGGAGGCGGACTGGCTGCGCCACCTCGAATCCGACCACCCCGACGTCGTCGAGGCGCTGACACGGCACCTGCCGCCGGGCATCCGCGGTGGGCATCCCCGGCCGCTCGGGCTCGACCAGTTCGGCCTGCGGCTCCGCGTCGAAGCCGACACCGGCGATCACGATGTCCGGCTGGCGTTCAGCCACCCGGCAACCAGCCAGCAGGATCTCGCGCGCGAAATGCGCAGGCTCGTCGGCTGCCCGTTCCTGGCAGGCGTGAGGCAGCAGGGACAGCAGGGGCGGCAGGACCGGTAAACGCGAAAAGTGGTGCGCACGAGGAAATACCGTGCGCACCACTTTCGCGGGACAGAACCGCGGATATACCTCGAGCTCTAGGCCCTGCTCGAGCCCGGCGAGCTCGGCCCGTTGCCGCCGTTCGGCTCGACCAACCCTTCGTCGATCAAGCTCTGCGAGACGTGCTCGGTGAGCTCCTCACGTTGCTGTCTCCGTTGCATTCGAAGGGTCGCCTGCCGTTCGGCTCGGAACTCCTTCAGGGTCGCCCAGCACATGAAGATCATCACGATGCTGAACGGCAACGCGATGATGATCGCGGCATAGCGCAACGCCCACAGCCCGTCGGTCGCACCATCGCCAGAGGTCAGCAGGGCGATCGCGACCAGCCCTTCGAGCGACGCCCAGAAGATGCGGCTCCAGGTGGGTGGCTCCACTTCCCCGCCAGAGGCAAGCATGTCCACCACCAGCGAGCCGGAGTCCGACGACGTGACGAAGAACAGCACGATCAGGATGATCGCCAGGCCGATCAGGAGCGTTCCGCCTGGCAACCCATCGAGCAGTTCGAACAATGATCTGTCGTCGTTCACCGACGGATTGCCGTCGTCATCCGTCCCGACCATGCTCCCCTTGTTCGACAGTTCCCGCGCGAGGGCGGAGCCACCGAAGACGGTGAACCACAGGAAGGTCAGCGTCGTCGGCACCAGGAGCACCGCCGCCACGAACTGACGGACGGTGCGGCCCTTCGAAATCCGCGCGATGAACACGCCGACGAAGGGTGCCCACGAGATCCACCAGCCCCAGTAGAACGCCGTCCAGTAGTTCTGCCAGTCGATACCTTCAGTGCCTTGGAGAGCGGTCGTGTCGAAGCTCTTCTGCAGCAGCGTTTGGAAGTACAGGCCGACGGACTGAACGAACTCGCGGAAGATGAACAGCACCGGTCCGGTGAGCAGCACGAACAGCAGCAGGAACCCGGCAAGGCCCATGTTGATGTTGGACAGCCACTTGATGCCCTTCTTGACACCGGTCACGACCGAGAAGATCGCGATCAGCGTGATCCCGCCGATCAGGAACACATAGACCAGTTTTCCGGCGTCATCCCCCACGATCTCGAGGAAGTTCAGCCCCGCGCCGATCTGCAGCACGCCGAGGCCCAGCGAAGTCGCGACGCCGAACAGCGTGCCGACGATGGCCGCGATGTCGATGATGTCGCCGATCCACCCATGGATCCGGTCACCCAGCAACGGCTTGAGTGTCCACCGGATCGAGATGGGGTGTCCTTTGCGGTGCACCGCATAGGCGATGGCCAACCCGACGACGACGTAGATCGCCCACGGATGCAGCCCCCAGTGCAGGAATGTCTGCACCATCGATTCCTGGGCGCCTTGTTCGGTCATGCCTGAGGCACCGGCGGCCCGGTTCGGGATGCCCGCGTAGTGATTCAGCGGCTCGGCGACGCCCCAAAACACCAAGCCGATACCCATACCGGCCGCGAATAGCATCGCAAACCAGGAAAACAGGGTAAATTCCGGCTTTTCGTCGTCCTTGCCCAGTTTGATGTCGCCATAGTGACCCAGGCCCACCCAAAGGGCGAATACCACGAACCCTGTCACGATCAGGGTGTAGTAAGACCCGAAGACCTTGACGATCCATCCCTGGACTTCGGCCATCCCGGTATTCATCTCTACCGGCCAGATCATCGTGACCAGTACGAACACGACAACCAGGGCGGCCGCTGGCCAGAACACCGGATGATGGACGGACTTGTACCAAGGTTGCCCGGCTTGTGTGCCAGGCTCTATCTCTGTTTCTGTCGCCACGAGACTTCCTTTCCCTCTGGGCATCCTCGGGCGTATCTAGTTGTGAGGTTCTCAGCACGGTATACCCGCTGTATAACAAACTGGTAGATCATCGGCATCTCCCGCGAGGCGAATATTCGCGGCCGGGCGCCGGCATGCCCGATGAGCAGCCATGAAGCGCCACGACCCGCCAAGGAAGCTAACGTGGGAAAAATGTCAGCACTGCCCCGCGGGTGGCTCAGGCCGTCTCGGCCCGGCACGCCTGCCGCCGTGGAGGACCCCCGGGAACGCCGGGCGATCAAGCTCGAACTGATCATCGTTTTCACCGTGACGCTCGGCTACAGCGCCGCCTTCAGCCTGCTGTCCTTTGTGGAGTCGCTGCTGCGGGAAGCGCGGCTGGCCGATCAGCAGGTCGCCCTGCACCGTCCACAAGCGAGTATCGAAGCCATCGACCTGCTCAAGCAACTGCTCGGCGCCCTCAAGCTGATCGGGTTCGCGGCGCTGGGCGTGTACCTGTTGTGGCGGGCGGGCATCGCACTCGGCAAGGTGGGCCTCAGCCGGCGTGTGCGCGGCAAGGACATCGGCGCCGGCGCGCTCCTCGCCGCGGTGATCGGCATCCCCGGGCTGGTGCTCTACCTGATCAGCTGGCAGCTCGGCTTCAGCCTCGCGGTGGTGCCGTCGCTGCTGGAGGAGAGCTGGTGGCGGCCGATCACGCTGACGCTCTCGGCGATCGGCAACGCGGTCGCCGAGGAGGTGCTCATCGTCGGATACCTGCTCACGCGGCTCCGGCAGCTCGGCATCGGCGAGAACGCGTCGCTGCTCGTCTCCTCGGTGCTGCGCGGCAGCTATCACCTCTACCAGGGCGCGGCGGGCTTCTTCGGCAACCTGGTGATGGGCCTGATCTTCGGCCGGGTCTGGCAGCGCACCCACCGGCTGTGGCCGCTGATCATCGCGCACGCCCTGCTCGACGTCGTCGCCTTCGTCGGCTACTCCCTGGTGAGCCCGCTGGTGTCCTGGCTGCCGTGAGCTAGAGAGCAAGCTTCGCTGAGCCGAAGGCCACGTTGAACCGGTCGCACCAGATCACCACGCTGCGCAGGCCCGGCAGTTTCGCATCATCGGGAATCGCGTAGTTTTGGTTGCCGTGGGTCGCCTTCAGCGCGCCCAGCGCGACGTAGCGGCCGTCGTCGTAGGCGCCCCAGTCCGACAAGCCCGCCTTCGCGTCGCTGAGCCAGACGTGCAGATCCGGCCCGTCCGAGCTGGTCAGTCCCTCGACGCGCAGCACCCGCGAGCCGTCGGCCTGCTCGATGACCTGCGCGGTGCCGGAGGTCTCGTGCTCCTGGCTGACGAACTTGCCCTTGGCCAGCACCTGGGGTGTCGCGGCCCGCTCGGCGGTGGTGGTCGCAGTCGCAGTGGTCTCGCCGGTGTCTGCGGCCGAGGACGGCGCCGCTGTCGCGATCGGTGACGCCTCGTCCAGCTCGCTACTGGTGAACGCCTTCCACGGCTGAAACGCCCACAGGCCGACCGCGATACCGATGACCGCGACGACCGAGATGAGGGCGATGACCGGGCGGAGCACGCTGCGCATGATGGACTCCTCCGATGCCTTGTTGCTGCCCATTCTGGGCGACAGGACGCCATAGCGGGGTTACAAATGTCTGACGGAGTGGAAACAGAGCCCAAGGTGGCCTTGGGCTCCCGATCACGAGTGGCCTGCACACGCCAGATCTCGAAGTCCGGTTGCCGCACTAAGGGCTCGTACTGAATCAAGTCAGTGTGGTTCGGGCGTGTCGCGTTTCGGGTGCAGGCAATAGTTCCATTCACCGTGCCAAGCGTTGCGGGTGATGGGGAGTTCCTTCATTTCCCGGTCGCTGATCTCGACGCCGGT
>WHSS01000131.1 GCA_009379975.1 Actinophytocola sp. | reverse complement strand
TTGACGCCGACACCGGCAGGCCGCGCAAGTTCGCCTACCCGCCGAACCTGCTGGTCGTCGACGGCGCGGGCCCGCAGGCGACCGCGGCCGCCGATGTGCTGGGCGAGCTGGGCATCACCGATGTGGCCGTCGTCGGGCTGGCCAAGCGGCTGGAGGAGGTCTGGCTGCCGGGTGAACCCTATCCGGTGATCTTGGCACGCACCTCCGAGTCGCTGTATCTGCTGCAACGGATCCGTGACGAGGCGCATCGCTTCGCCATCCGCTATCACCGGGACAAGCGCGCCAAGCGCGTGCGGGCATCGGAATTGGATACGGTGCCAGGGTTGGGGCAGGCTCGGAAGGCCACGTTGATCAAGCACTTCGGGTCGGTCAAGCGACTCAAGCAAGCGCGTGTCGAAGACATCGCCGCGGTCAAGGGCTTCGGTCCGCGCACCGCGGAGGTGGTGTACGCGACGCTGCATCCGGCGAGTGACAAGCCTGCGAGCGACAACGAGCACGAACGAGGATGATCATGAACGAGCACAGCACGCGCGATGGCGCCGGCAATACCTCCGGTATGGAGGTCACGGTCGTCACCGGCCTCTCCGGCGCCGGTCGCAGCACCGCCGCCAAATGCCTGGAAGACCTCGGCTGGTTCGTCGTCGACAACCTGCCGCCCGAGCTGATCGCCACCATGGTCGAACTCGGCGCGCAGGCACGGGGAGCGATCACCAAGGTGGCGGTCGTGATGGACGTGCGGTCGAGGGCGTTCACCGACGACCTCGCCTCGGTGATCAAGGAGCTCGACGCCCAGGGCTACAAGCCGCGTGTACTGTTCCTCGGCGCGACCGACGACGTGCTGATCCGGCGGTTCGAGCAGGTCCGCCGCAGCCACCCGATGCAGGGTGACGGCAGGCTGGCCGACGGCATCACGGCCGAGCGCGCCCTGCTGGAGCCGCTGCGCGACGAGGCGGATCTGGTGCTCGACACCTCGACGCTGTCGGTGCACGACCTGCGCGCCAAGATCGAGGATGTCTTCGGCTCCGAGTCGAGCCTGCGCACCAAGATCACCGTGCTGTCCTTCGGCTACAAGTACGGCCTGCCGATGGACGCCGACCTCGTCGTCGACGTGCGGTTCTTGCCCAACCCGTTCTGGATCCCCGAGTTGCGTGACTTCACCGGGCTCGACAACGAGGTCCGCAACTACGTGCTGAGCCAAGAAGGCGCCGAGGACTTCCTCAGCCGCTACCAGGAGCTGCTGCGCCTCATCGGCGCGGGCTACCGGCGGGAGGGCAAGCGGTATCTCACGCTCGCCGTCGGCTGCACGGGCGGCAAACACCGCAGCGTCGCGATGTCGGAGGAGCTTGCCCACCGGCTTTCGGCCGAAGACGGCACCACCGCGGTCAAGGTCGTTCACCGGGACCTCGGTCGTGAGTGAACCAGAACGACCCCTGCGAGCGGTGGCCCTTGGCGGCGGGCATGGCTTGCACGCGACGCTGAGCGCGTTGCGCCGGATCACCACCGACGTGACGGCGGTGGTCACGGTCGCCGACGACGGTGGTTCGTCCGGCAGGCTGCGGCGTGAGCTCGGCGTGCTGCCGCCGGGAGATCTCCGGCAGGCGCTCTCCGCGCTCGCCGAGGCGACCGACAGCGACGCGCTCTGGGCGCGGGTGTTCCAGAGGCGGTTCGGCGGCTCCGGGGCGCTGGCCGGGCATGCCGTGGGAAACCTGCTGCTCGCCGGGCTGTTCGAAGAGGTCGGTGACCCGGTGCGGGCGCTCGACGAGGCCTGCGCGCTGCTCGGGCTGCGCGGTCGCGTGCTGCCGATGTCGGTGGATCCGCTGTGCATCGAAGCCGAGGTCTCGGGTCTCAACGGCGGCGATGAGCTGCACACCATCCGCGGTCAGGTCGCGGTCGCCAGCACGCCGGGGCGGGTGCGGCGGATCAGCCTGCACAACGCGCTGGACCGGACCAGCCCGCCGCAGGCGTGTCCGGCGGCGGTAGCCGCGGTGCTTGACGCCGACGTGGTGCTCCTCGGGCCGGGATCGTGGTTCACCAGCGTGCTGGTCCACCTGTTGCTGCGGGATCTGCATGATGCGCTTGTCCGGACGAATGCGAAGAAGGTCGTGGTGCTGAACCTGGTGCCGCAGCCGGGGGAGACGGCCGGATTCTCACCCGAGCAGCATCTCGACGTACTCTGCCTGCAGGCGCCGGAGCTGAAGGTCGACGCGGTCATCGCCGACCGCGGCTCGGTGCCGACACCCGCGAGGCTGCATCGGGCGGCGGCGGGTATCGGGGCGCAAGCACTGCTCACCGATGTCGCTGACCCGAGCGGGGTAGGAACGCACGCTCCGGATGCGTTGGCCGCGAGTGTGCGAGAGGCTCTCGGGATCGGCGGCGCAGGGCGCACCCTCGCCCAGCAGATGAGGAAACCGACACCGTTGGAGGGGCCATGGCGATGACCGCCGCCGTCAAGGACGAGCTGAGCAGGCTGGAGATCAGCAAGATCGGACCGCGTCGTGCCGAGGTCGCGTCGATGCTGCGTTTCGCTGGTGGTCTGCACATCGTGGGCGGCAGGGTCGTTGTCGAAGCCGAACTGGACACCGGATCGGTCGCGCGCAGGTTGCGTAAGGAGATCCACGAGCTCTACGGGCATCACTCGGACGTGCATGTGATCTCGTCGAGCGGGCTGCGCAAGGGCACCAGGTACGTGGTGCGGGTGGTCAAGGACGGCGAAGGGCTGGCCCGCCAGACCGGGCTGATCGACCAGCGCGGCCGCCCGGTGCGCGGCCTGCCCGCCACCGTGGTCTCCGGCGGGATCGCCGATGCCGAGGCGGCCTGGCGTGGTGCGTTTCTCGCGCACGGCTCGCTGACCGAGCCCGGCAGGTCCTCCTCGCTGGAGATCACCTGCCCCGGCCCGGAGGCGGCGCTCGCGCTCGTCGGGGCGGCCCGCCGGATGGGGATCCAGGCCAAGTCGCGGGAGGTCAGGGGTGCGGACCGGGTGGTCGTCCGCGACGGTGACGCCATCGGGGTGCTGCTGACCAGGCTGGGCGCGCACAGCAGCGTGCTGCAGTGGGAGGAGCACCGGATGCGCCGGGAGGTGCGGGCGACGGCGAACCGGCTCGCCAACTTCGACGACGCGAATCTGCGGCGTTCGGCTCGCGCCGCGGTCGCGGCCGCCGCCCGGGTGCAGCGCGCGATCGAGATCCTCGGGGACACCGCGCCCGATCACCTGTACACCGCGGGCAAGCTGCGGCTGTCCAACCGGCAGGCCTCGCTCGAGGAGCTGGGCCAGCTCGCCGATCCGCCGATGACCAAGGACGCGGTCGCGGGCCGGATTCGCCGGCTGCTGGCCATGGCGGACAAGCGCGCGAAGGAAGCCGGCATCCCGAGCACCGACTCGGCGGTCACAGAGGACATGCTGGACGACGACTGAGCGCTGAAAGACGCCTTCAGTCCACTGGGCGGAGTGAAAGACGCTTTCAGTCCGTCCAACGGACTGAAGGCGTCTTTCAGCGCTCATGGGGTGAGTGAGTCCCATGCCCATGCCGCCAGCTAACGTCTGTCGACGTGCGTGAGGATGCGAGAGGTGCCATGACCGTCGACGGGGGACTGGCCCGCAGGCTCAAGGCCCTGGCATGTACCGCCCCGCTGCACGACCTCGACGCCAGGAAGTCGAAGGTGGACTGGGCGGACGCCTCGGTCTATCAGATGGCCGAGATCGCGCTGCACACCATCGATCAGGTCACCATCGCCATGGACTTCGACACCGGCGCCGATCACGAGCGGATCGTGCGGCGGCTGCTGCCGTTCATCGCGGCACAGGCGCCGAGCAGGTCGCCCGCCGAGCATGAGCGAGTGGCGCGGTGGGTGCTCGACAACCTGATCAACGTCGGCACGGTCGATCGCGGCTTCCGCCGGGTCTACGGCGCGGTCGGCGCGGGCGGGCAGTACGAGCGCCGTGCGTTCGACTTCAAACTGCTGGTCGAACTGGCCGCCCCCGGTGGCGATGTCTACCTGCGTGCGACCGACGAGGCGATCAACGTACTGGTCGGCGCGCTGGACACCGACGTGGAGTCCGCGCAGATCGCGGCCGAGGTCAAGCTCGACAACCTGATCAAGCGTGGCAGGCTCGCCGACGCCAAGCTCGCCGCGGAGCAAGCCCGCTACCGCACCGTGCAGTACGGCGAGACGCTGCGAAGCATCCTCGAAGCCACCCGTCGCGATGTCCGTTCGGTCGACTGGGAGCGCTCGGTGCCCGAACTGCTCGATTCCGCGCTCGACCACATCGAGTCCCGGTTCCGCGCGGAGAACGCCATCCTGCGCAACATCACCCAGGCCCGTGACGGGGCGGAGGACGCCGAGCGGAAGCGGAGCGCCGCGGAACTGGTCGACATCGTCGCGGACTGCATCGCGCGCCACACCCAGCTGCAGGGCAAGCTGCAGGCCGCCGGGGCGTACTTCCGTGCCGAGCAGGATCGGCAGGAGTTCTCGGGCCCGCCGCGCAAAGGCGGGATCGACGTGTTCGGCCAGCTCCTGGTGCCGACATTGGCGCTCCCCATCGCGCACGCGGCGACGCCGGTGCACCGGTACTTCCAGGCTGCCAGCGGCGCCAGCACGCCCGGTGTCGCGACGCTGCCCTCGCTGGTGTCGATGCTGCTGCGTCCCGCGCCAGAGCGAGGCAAGGTCGTCGGCGAGCTACCCGAACCGGAGCTCGCGCCCGCCGAAGACACCGATCCCTACTCCGACGAGCAGTGGCGACACGCCGATGAGCTGCTCGATCTGCCCGAGGTGCCCCGCAGGCTCTCCGGACTGCTCGCCGAGGCCAGGTCGATCGATCCGGAGCTGCCGAGGCTGGTCGCGTTGCGCGCGCTGCATTCCTACAGCCCGGCCATCGGCGCCGCGGTGCGCCAGGGCGACGACGGCGCACTGGTGGCCGTCGACGACGGGACGCCCCTGGACGACCCGGAATTCGGCGGCGCGGACCTGCTGGTGAGCACGGCCGCGGTGCACCGAGACGGGGACAGCGAACAGAGAATGGCAACCGAAGGGGTCGCGTGAGCGCCAACCACGACGTCGAAGCCGCCGCCCGGCTGATCGCGTGCGGCCTGCGCCCGAAGCAGGTCCCCGCCCGCGACGTCGGCTACGCGGATCTGGTCCGCCGCTACCGGGAGGACAGCGGCTTCAAACAACTCACCAACGCGGTGGCGGCCGGGCTCGGGCTGATGGTGCTCGACGTCAGCCAGCAGGCGGGGGCGGTGCTGGCCGCGACCGACGAGTCGGTGTTCGAGATCAAGATGGACAGCTACGCGCGGCAGAGCAAGATTCGCGAGCGCCGGGAAACCGAGAAGGTGATGCACGGGGTGATCCACCTCGCGTCCGCCGCCTTGGGCTTTCCCCGCCCGGACGACTTGGCCAACGACACCTACGTCGGCCGGGTCAGCGTCGACCAGGTCGAAGCTGTGGTGCGCGAGGCGTGCCGGATCCTCGACGAGCGCGCCGCGACCGCCGAGGGGAACGACGATCCGCTTTCGGACGCGCCGGAGCTGGAGCAGGCGTGGCGTGCCTACGCGCGCCGCCCCGCCACCGCGGCGACCAAGGACGGCAGGATCGCCCCCGACACCACCCGCGGCATGATCACCCGGGCGCTGCGGTTCCTGTCCGAACAGGGCTTCCTGGTGCACGTGAGCACCGAGGGCGGTGGCACCTATCGGACGACGCCGCGTTACCAGGTCCAGGTCCGCGAGCTCGCCGCCGACGCCGCGTTCACCGAGTTGCTCGAGCTCGACGTGGTAGCCGTCGCGGCCGCGGGCGGTTCGCTGCGCGCCACCACAACCGAGACCCTGTAGGAGGGCCGATGTACGAGCTTTCGCGGGTGCGGCTGCACTCGATCGGCCCGGCAGGCGCCCGCTACCAGGACGTCGTGCTCGACTTCAGCGATGTCGGCGAGGTGGTGAGCGCGCCTTCGCAGGACGCGCTGTTCAGCGCCGGGGTGCATCTCGACACGGATCCCGGGCGGCTACCACGGCGGCCGTCCCCGGCGAGCGTGCTGTTCCTGGAGAACGGCGGCGGCAAGTCGGTGCTGATCAAGCTGATCTTCTCGGTGATGCTGCCCGGTCGCAGGCAGGTGGTCGGCACCACCAACACCCGGGTGCTGGAGAAGTTCGTCGGCGCCAAGGACGTCGCGCACGTCGTGCTGGAGTGGCAGCACACCAAGACCGGCCAGCGGCTGATCACCGGCAAGGTCTCCGAATGGCGCGGCCACGTCGTCTCGGCCGATCCGGCGAACCTGATCGACTCCTGGTACTGCTTCCGGCCGAGCGTGGCCCTGCAGCTCGACTCGTTGCCGCTGACGGCCGACGGCAAGCTGCGGACCATGTCCGGCTTCAAGGAGCAACTGGACGCCCAGCACGCCGACACCCCCGAGGTCGAGCTGCTCTGGACCCGCCGCCATCACGAGTGGACCGAGCACCTGGGCCGCGTCGGCGTCGACACCGAGCTGTTCCGGTATCAGCGGGCGATGAACGCCGGCGAGGGCGAGGCGGCGGACGCCTTCGCGTTCGGCAATGACGCGGCGTTCGTCGAGTTCCTGCTGCGCGCCGTGCTCGACGAGCAGGGCCCGGCGGATCTGGCCGAGGTGGTGCGGACCTACGCGGATAACCTCGGCCAGCGTGGCGAGCTGATGTCCGAACGGGATTTCGTCGAAGGCGCCATCGACCTGCTCACGCCGCTGGTCGAGGAGGAGTCGCTGGCCGCGGCTTCGCGCAAGCTCGCGGGTACGGCGCGAGAGCAGGCGGCGGAGTTCGCCGCGGCCGTGCTGGCCCGCGACAAGCTGGAGTCCACCCGGATCTCCGGACTGGCCGACCACGTCGAAGAGGTCAGAACCGCGGAGCGGCTCGCCGAGGGCGATCACCGCAGGAAGGCCGCGATGGTGACCGAGCTGCGCCGGGTGGTCGCCGGGCTCCGGCTGGACGCCGCGCAGGCCGATTCCGACGGCCTCGCCGAGCAGGTGACGCACGCGCGCCGGACGGCGCGGGCGTGGCGGGCGACGGCGACGGTCCTCGGGCACCGGGCCGCCGCGCGGAAGGCGGAAGCGACCAGGGAGCTCGTCGGCAGCCGGGAGGAGATGGCCCGGCCCGCCCTGCGAGCCAAGGAAGCGGCGGCGACCGCACTGGCGCGTGGCTTGCTGGCGCTGGCCGAGGATGCCGGGGCGGACGCGGCGGCGACCGAATCCGATGCCGAGGCGGCGCTCACGTCGGCGCGGGAGGCACAGCAGCAGCGCGACGTGGCGACCGGAACCGCGGCCGAGCACGGCGCGCGGGCCGAACAGCTCCGCTCGCGGATCGACGAGGTCCGCGAGAGCATCGGGGCGGCGACCCGCGCCGGGAAGATGCCAGGGGGCGCGGACATCGCGGAGGCCGAACGGCTGGCCCGCGACGAGGCGGAGCGTGCGGCCGCCGAGCTGGCCTCGCAGGAGCGCCAATTGGCCGACGTCGAGGGCGAGCTGGCCCGTGCCCAGCAGGAGCAGCACGCCGGCGAACAGCTGCTGGCGACCCGGCACGCGGCACAGGAATCCGCACTCGCCGAGCACCACAACGCGACGTGCCGCAGTGACACGCTGGCCGCCCAACCGAGGCTGGCCGAACTGCTCGGGGTCGACACGATTGCGCTGGAGACCGACCTGCCCGCGCTGCTGACCCGGCTGGCCGAGGCCCGCGCCGAAACCGAGCGGGCGCAGACGGAGCTGTGGATCGCCTCGGCGGCCGACGAGCGTGCACTCGCCGCGCTCGGCATTGGTGGCCTGCTCCCGCCGCCCGACGACGTGCAGGCCGCCCTCGACCTGCTGGAGCAAGCGGGCATCACTGCCTGGTCGGGGCTGCGCTACCTGTCCACCCTCGACCCGGACCGCAGGCAGGCGGCGCTGCGGCGGTATCCGCACCTGCTCAGCGGGGTGCTGCTCAATGACGCAGGCAAGCTCGACCGCGCCAAGGAGGTGTTGACCGAGGCCACCCTGTTGCCGAGTGCGGTGCTGGCGGTCGGCTGCACCCAAGCCATCGACTCGGATACTCTGGACACTTCGGACGCGCCGGGGATCGGCTTCATCGTGCCGCCGAACCCGGCGCTCTACGACGTAGACGCGGCCGAACGCACCCGGGAAGAGGTCGCCGCCCGGCAGGCCGAACGGCAGGCGAGGCTCGCTCAGCTGAGCGAACGGGCCGACGCCGACGCCGCGCTGGAGTGGAAGCTGACCGCCTGGCGGGAGGATTATCCGGTCGGGTCAGTCGGTTCGCTGGCGGAACGAGCCGAAGCCGCCCGCGCCGAGTACGAGCTCGCGGCCGCCGGGGTGGAGCGGCTGCAGGGCACCGTCGACCGGCTCAGCGAGCGCCGCGGCGAGTTGGGCGGCACGTTGCCCGAGTCGCGGGAGACGGCGCAGGCGGCGACCGATACCGCCCGTGTGCTGGCTGAGCTGGCCACCTCCGCCGCCCGGATTCCCCGGTGGACCGCCGAGGTGGCCGCCGCGACGGAGATCGTGACGCAAGCACAGCAGGAAGCCGCACAGGCGGAAACCTCGGCGGCGCGCTGGCGGGAGCGGGCGGCCGAGGCGCAGCGCAAGGCGGACGGGCACCGGCGGACCGCTGCCAGTGCCCGCGCCGAGCTCGCGACGGTGCCCGGCGGGGGATCGGTGAGCACCGACCTTCCGGTGCCCGAGGAACCGGTCGGGGTGCTGCGCAGTGTCTTCGCCGACGCCGCGGACGCCTACACCAAGGTCGAGGTGGGCAACGACCTGCGCGCCGAGCTCGATCACGCCGAGCGTGCGGAGTCGAGTGCGCGCGCCACGCTGGAAGCGCTCGACCCTGAGGTGCGCATGCTGGCGGGCAGGCTGCTCGAAACCCCGGACGGCTCGGAAGCGGCCGCACGGGAGGCGGCCGAGCGGCATGCCGAGCGGGAGATGCAGGCGCTCGAGGTCGAACGCGGCGAGATGATCGGGGTGGTGGCCGCGCGGCGCGCGGAGTACGAGGCGTTGCCTGCCGCACCGTCCGTGCTCGACGCGATGGAACGGCCCAACTCCATCACCTACGGCATGGACCGGATCGCGGCCGCGAACGAGGAGCTCACCGCGGCCGCGGATGCCCTGGCCGGGCTGAAATCGCAGCTCGAGGAGGCGGAGCGCGTGTTCGCGGCCGCGGAGGCCTCCGCTACCGGTTTCGGCATGCTGGCCGACTCGCTGTCGGCCGCCGTGACCGACGCCGCCGGGCGGCCGGACGTGACCCCGTATGACGGCGATGTGGCGACCGCGCGGCAGCGGGCGAACTCGCTGACCAGCGAACTCGCCACCGCCGATGCCGCTGTGGTCGACGCGGAGAAGCGGGTGCGGACGCATTGCGATGCGCTGGTCTCCTACGCCGCCGAGAAGCGATTCGAGCAGCTGGTCAGCCCGGTGCGGCGGCAGATCGTCACGGTCCGCCGGGACAGCCTGCCCGAGCATGCCGATGAGTTGCTGGCCGCCCTGCGCCCGAGGTTGCGGTCGCTGACCGGTGACCTGGCGCAGATCGACCGGCACCGATCGGGGATCGTGGTGCGGCTCCACGGCATGGTGGAAGGCGCGTTGCGGGTGCTGCGGTCGGCGCAGCGGCTTTCCCGGATGCCCGACGGGCTGGGCGATTGGTCGGGCAGCGAGTTCCTGCGTATCCGGTTCGCCGATCAGGACGAGTCGGCGCTCGCCGAACAGTTGGGCGCCGTCGTCGACGAGGCGGCCGGGGGCGGTAAGGAGACCAAATCCGACGGCATGTCGCTGCTGCTGCGCGGAGTGGCCGCCGCGGTGCCGAAGGGCTTCAAGATCGACATGCTCAAGCCGGACTCGGTGCTGCGGACCGAACGCCTCCGGGTCTCGGAGGTGCGCGACGTGTTCTCGGGCGGGCAGCAGCTCACCGCGGCGATCATGCTGTACTGCACGATGGCGGCGTTGCGTGCCAATGACCAGGGCAGGCTGCGTGACCGGCATTCCGGCGTGCTGTTCCTGGATAACCCGATCGGCCGCGCCTCCGCCGGCTACCTGCTCGAACTGCAGCGCGCGGTGGCGAGCGCGCTGGGCGTGCAGCTGGTTTACACCACCGGGTTGTTCGATGCGGGCGCGTTGAGCGAGTTCCCGCTGATCATCCGGCTCCGCAACGACGCGGACCTGCGCGCGGGGCGTAAGTACCTGTCGGTCGACGCGACGATCCGCAACGCCATCGACGAGCTCGGTGAGCCGGACGGGGTAGCACGCCTGTCAGCGACCCGCATCTACGACCGCACCGGCTGACATCAGGGTGTGCCGGCCACCATCGTGTCGTGCGTGATTGTGCGTGTCGGGGCACTTGTAATCACTCACGAGGGCTACGACGCCGTGAGCGGGGCCTGCCGGTGCTGAATGAGGCCGTCCCGCGTGGCCACCATGACGACCTGGGCGCGGTTGGATGTGCCGAGCTTCTCGTACAGGCGCGCGACGTAGGTCTTCGCCGTGGAGGTGCTGACGAAGAGCTGTCGTGCGATGGCGGGGGTCGACAGGCCGTCGCAGAGCAGCCGCAGGACCTCGGCTTCGCGCGCGCTGAGGCCGAGGCCAGGGGACTTCGGTGCGGACCTGCGCCGGACGAGTGCGGTGGCGAGTCCGGTGGCGGTGAAGCTGGACGCGGCGACGGCCGCGTGGCGGATGGCGGAGAGGACCTCGCTGATGGGGGCGGTCTTCGCGACGAACGCGGACGCGCCGTTCTCCAGCGCGCGGAACAGCACGTCGTCCTCGCCGTTGGAGGTGAGGACGACTATGCCGAGGTCGGGGTAGCGGTCCCGCAGCTCCCGCGCCAATTGCAGGCCGTCGCCGTCCGGCAGCCCAACGGCCACGGTGACCACGTCCGGCTTCTCCGCCACGATGATCCGTTTCGCTTCGGCGGCCGAGCCCGCTTGGGCGACGACGTCGAGATCCGGCTGGTCGGCGAGCAGCCCCGCCACGCCGAACCGGGTCAGGGTGTGGCCGTCTACTACTGCAACTCTGGTCGTCATCCCGCGGTCCTGTCGCTCAACGGTGCGCCTGTTCCATTCCCCTTGCCTGACCATCGCCTTATCAAGGCATTGTGATACACGTCGTGATCGTTTCGAGTCCTACCGGTGGTGAAGTCGGTTCACGCGGGGAGGGCTGATTTCACTAGCCAGCTATGTGGCGACGGAATGTGCTGCGCCTTACGCGGAAAGGTCGGCGCGATGCTTGAAGAGCCCTTCACGCACGGCCGTCATGAGAGCCTGTGTCCGGTTGGACGCACCCAGCTTCTCGTAGATGCGGGCGACGTAGGTCTTGGCGGTGGAATGCGACACATACATCTGGCGCGCGATGGCGACGATCGACAGGCCCTGTCCGAGCAGTTCCAGCACTTGGTGTTCACGTGGGCTCAGCCGATGGCCTGCGTCGAACCGGTCGCGGCGAGCCATCGCCGATGCCAGGCCGGTCGCGCTGAACGACGCTGCGGCCACGGATGCGTGCCGGACGGCGGCCAGGATTTCGCCGGTTTGCGCGGTTCTCGCCACGAACGCGGACGCGCCCGCCTCCAGCGCCCTGAACAGCACGTCGTCCTCGCCGCGGGAGGTCAGCACCACGATGCCGAGATCGGGGTAGCGGTCGCGCAGCTCGCGCGCCAACTGGAGGCCGTCACCGTCGGGCAGCGTCGCGGCCACCGTCACCACGTCGGGCCGGTGCTTCGCGACCAGCTGCCGTCCGGCGTCCACATTGGATGCGTCGGCGAGGAACTTGATGTCCGACTGGCCGGTGAACAACACGAACAGCCCGAACCTGGTGACGGTATGGCCGTCGATCACTGCGACTCGAATCATGCGAGGTCCGATCCATCAGCCGGCTTGTGCCGTACAACCCTCCATCGATTCGGACGAACGGATCGATACACGCTGTTACCGTATCGAGGCATAACTGGGTCAACAGTCCCCGAGCAGTAGGGACTTTGGTCAATTTCCGGACTGGGCTTTGTTTGGCTATAGGGCCACGGCGGCGATGAGGGCGCCTGCCAGCATGAACGGCCCGAAGGCGATGTGGCTGCGCAGGGTGATCCGGCGTGCGGCCAGTAGCACGAGGCTGACCACGGCGAACAGTACGAACGACAGCGCCGCTCCCGTGATCAGCACCGGCCAGCCGAGCCAGCCGAGGGCGAGGCCGAGGAGGCCTGCGAGTTTGACATCGCCGAGGCCGAGCGCTCCTGGGCGTAGGGCCGCGAGCAGGTAGAAGCTGGTGGCGAGGACGAGCCCACCTAGCAGTGCGCGGCCGAGGGTGGCGACGTCGCCGTCCAGGATGGCGGCGATCCCGAGCAGCGCCGCGACGATGGGGTACGCGGGCAAGGTGAGCCGGTCGGGGAGCCGTTGCACGGCGACGTCGATCGTCGCAAGTGCGACCCCGAGGACCCCGAGGAACGCGAGGGCGCCGAGCTCCCATTGGCCTGCGAACCGGCCGAGTATCAAGGCGAGCACCGTGGCCGTGGCGAGCTCGAAGACCAGGGGCACAGTGATGCGGCCGCGGCATCGTCCGCACCGGAGAAGCCATCGCGGCAGCTCCTGCCCGCAGCTCGGGCATGCGGTGCGTAGCGGGGACCCGGACGGCACCGAGTTGCGGTACACGACGCCCCGCAACGCGGCTCCGATCGGGATGCCGACCAATCCGCCGGCGAGCGCCCACCCGTGGTTCATGCCTCGACGGTAGGCGCGGGCCGCGACCTGCGGAACGGCACGCGATCAGAACTGGCCGTCCGTCGTCCTTTGTCGTCCGATCGCCCGACACGTCGTCCGTTACGCCGTTCTTTGGTATCCGATGACCCGATGTTGCGCGGCGCCACCAAGCCGCACTGTTGGCATCGCAGGCGGCACAGGGTCGCCACACCGGGGGTACCGGTGCAACTGCCTTTCAAGGAGACATCCCAATGCTGTACTACCTGACTTTCCTGCAGAACTTTCTCACCAAGCCGCTGCGCAAGGAGGGCGACAAGGGCGCGACCGCCGTCGAGTACGGCCTGCTGGTGACCGTCATCGCGCTGGTCATGGTCGTCGGCGCCATCCTCCTCGGCAACGAGCTCTCGGCGCTGTTCACTGACGTCAGCGAGCGGCTCTGATGTCACCCCGCTGCGGGACGGCCCTGCTCGGGCCGTCCCGCAGCTCCGGCGTGAACGGGACCGA
>WHSS01000037.1 GCA_009379975.1 Actinophytocola sp. | reverse complement strand
TCGCCCCGTCCGAGTTCATCGGCGCGATCATGGAGCTCTGTCAGGGCAAACGCGGCCAGCTGCTTGGCATGGACTACCTCTCGGCGGAGCGGGTCGAACTGCGCTACACGCTGCCGCTCGCCGAGATCATCTTCGACTTCTTCGACACGCTCAAGTCCCGGACCCGCGGCTATGCCTCGCTGGACTACGAGGAGGCGGGCGAGATGGCCTCGGAGCTGGTGAAGGTGGACATCCTGCTGCAGGGCGAGTCCGTCGACGCGTTCTCCGCCATCGTGCACAAGGACTCCGCGTATGGCTACGGGACCAAGATGACGACCAAGCTGCGTCAGCTGATCCCGCGGCAGCAGTTCGAGGTGCCGATCCAGGCGGCGATCGGCTCGCGGATCATCGCCCGCGAGACGATCCGCGCGATCCGCAAGGATGTGCTGGCCAAGTGCTACGGCGGTGACATCTCGCGTAAGCGCAAGCTGCTCGAAAAGCAGAAGGAAGGCAAGAAGCGGATGAAGACCGTCGGCCGGGTCGAGGTGCCGCAGGAGGCCTTCGTCGCGGCACTGTCCACCGACGAGGTCGGCGATAAGGGCAAGACGAAGAAGTAGCGTGCCCGCTCAGCTCGCCGCGGACCTCTCGCCCGCTTCCGGCTTCGTGATGGGCTCCTCGCCTGCCCTGGTGCAGCTCGCCGCGAAGTAGGTGACCAGCTGCTGGATCTCCGGGGCGTGATCCAGCTGCGGGCAGTGGCCCCAGTCCTCCCGGAGGAGCAGCCTGCTGTGCGGCACCAGGGTGTGCAGCATCTTGCCGCTGTCGGCGCGGACCAGCCGGTCCTTGCCGCAGGCTACGACGAGCAGTGGTGCCTGGATGCGGTCTAGTTCGTAGCAGTCGGTGAGCTCGCCCGCGAGCTGCCGCGCCTGTGCCAGCCGCGCCCTTGTCGACTTGTAGTCCGGGAACAGCGCGGTGAAGCGCAGCACGTCCTCGTCATCGCGCGCCCGTGGCGTGGCGTACATAAGCAGCGGGACGACGTTGTCCGCGACTGTGCGCACCAGCGCGCCGGGAATCGGCAGCGGCAGCGAAGCGTACATACGCAGCGGGAACGGGTAGCGCCGCACGGTGCGGATCAACCAGCTGTCCGACAGCCCGGGCGCCGCGATCGACACCACGCCCGCGACGGGCAACCTCGGCCGCTGAGCCGCCCGCAGGCTGATCGTGCCGCCGAGGGAGTTGCCCACCAGCACCACGTCGCCATAGGCGGACTGCTCCCGCACGACGGCGGCGACGAAGGCGTCGAGCTGCGGCAGGATCGGGCCGGGCCGCAGCGGATCCGCTTCCCCGAAACCGGGCAGATCGACCGCGATCGCGCTGTGCCGTGCAGCCGCCAGCTCGCGCAGCAGCCGCTGCCAGGTGTCCGCGCTGTCGCAATAGCCGTGGAACATGACAAACCGGACCGACCGCTGCTGGCGCCTGCTGCGACGATGAAGCCCGGACCTGCTGGGTCCGGGCTTCGCGGGGCCTGCTTCGAGCACCCTGGTTCGCACGCCGGCGAACCGGTTATAGCCCACACGAACGGGCGCCTCACCGTCCGGTTGAGGCGCTCCGCCCCGCTTCGCTGCGGTCGTCATACTTCTGAGGGTAGCTAGCCAAGTCATGGTTTTCGTGGCATGACATGGGTTACGAACCGGCATCAGTCTGAGCCGGTGACGAGACCGACACCCGTCGTGCGCCAAGTGGCGCATCGGCTACCCCGGAAGAGTTAGGCGGTAAACACGATCTTCCCAGCGGTGTCACCCTCGAGCATCGACCGGAAACCTTGCTCCGCGTGATCGAACGGCAGCTCGGTGCCGATCTGCGGCCGGATTCCGGACAGCCGGACGAACTCCAGCAGATCCGCGAGCTCCTGCCGGGTGCCCATTGTCGAGCCGACGATCCGCAGTTGCAGGAAGAACACGCGCTGCAGCTCAGCGTTGGCGTCCGGCCCGCTGGTGGAGCCCGAAACCACGATGATTCCGCCCGGTTTGAGCGACTTGACCGAGTGCGGCCAGGTCGCCTTGCCGACGGTCTCGAAGACGCCGTCGACCCGCTCCGGCAGCCGTGCGCCCGACTCGAAGGTCTGGTGGGCGCCGAGCTCCTCGGCGAGCGCCCGCTTGGCCTCGGTGCGCCCGGTGACCCATACCCGGAAGCCCGCCGCACGGCCGAGCTGGATCAGCGCGGTCGACACGCCGCCCGACGCGCCTTGCACCAGGAAGGTCTGGCCCGGCCGCAACCCCGCCTTCACGAAGAGCATCCGGTACGCGGTCAGCCACGCGGTGCCCATCACCGCGCCTTCGGAGAAGCTCAGCTCCGCGGGCTTGGGCACGGCGTTTTGCGCGGGCACGTTGACCAGGTCGGCGAAGCTGCCCTGGTGCTTCTCGGTCAGCAGCGTGCGCTTGGGGTCGAGCGTCTCGTCGCCCCGCCATCCCGGGTCGGAGATGACCGAGTGCAGCACGACCTCGGTGCCGTCCTCGAGCACCCCGGCGCCGTCGCAGCCGAGGATCATCGGGAACTGCTCGGGCTTGATTCCGACCCCGCGCAGCGTCCAGATGTCGTGCATGTTCAGGCTCGCGGCTTTGACCCGCACGGTGACCCAGTCGTCCGGGGCGGGCTCCTCGGGCCGCTCGCCGGTGGTCAGCGATGCGAGGGGATCTTCGGCATTGGGCTCGGATGCATAGACAGCGAACATGACAACACCGTAGCGGCAGCCTGGACGCCGTTGGCGCCACGGTATCGTCGCTGATGTGCTGGACGGGCTGAGCGATTGGTGGGACGGCGTCGAGCTGTGGGTCGTGCAGCTGTGGTTCCCGCTGCAGTTCGTGGTGGTCATGCTGGTCGTGGTGCCGGCGTGTCTCGGTGTCGCGTGGCTGGTCGACCGGGCGGTGGATCGGGTGGCGGCGCGCGTGCGGCCGACGCGGGGTAACTAGGATTCGCACGTGTTTTCCCGAAAGCGGATCACTTCCGCCCTGATCGGGCTGATCGTCCTCGTCGTGGGCGGCTGGCTGATCAAGGACGTGGTGGCCGATCCTGGCGGTAGCGGCGGTTCGCCCGGTGCGGGCTCCGGCCTCTCGGTCGTCGAGTTGTCGACGCTGCCGCCGGAAGCAGACAAGACGTGGCGGCTCATCGAATCAGGCGGCCCCTATCCCCATCCGGGCAAGGACGGCTCCGTGTTCGGCAACCGGGAGCGGATCTTGCCGGCGCGTGACCAGGGGTATTACCGCGAGTACACCGTGCCAACGCCAGGGTTATCGCATCGTGGTGCGAGAAGGCTGGTCACCGGGGCCGCCGATGAGCTGTACTACACGGGAGATCATTACGAGTCCTTCGTCGTCGTCAACCCCGATCGGTAGGGATAGTGAGTAACTTCGCGGAGGAGCCCCATGCGGCAACGGTGGTCGCGGAGGCCAGGTCTCGTGGCGCCTATGTGCACACGCTGCAGGGCGGCGAACTGCGAGACAAGCACGCCGTGCTGGACGCGTTCGCCGCGATGCTGGAATTCCCCGAGACGTTCGGGCGCAATCTCGACGCGTTGTACGACTGCCTGACCGACCTTTCCTGGCTGCCGTCGGGTGAGCACGTGGTGATCTGGGTCGGCTCGGGCGGGCTGGCGACCGAGAACCCCAAAGCCTATATCGCGATCCGCAGCGTGCTCTCCGACGCGCAGCGTGCGCTGGGGCCGGTCGGCGAGCGATCCGACGGCCGCCAGCTCACCGTGGTGTTCGCGGCTGCCTAACCGCGCTGAAAGACGCTTTCAGTCCGCTGGACGGACTGAAAGGGCCACTCAGTCCGTTGAATGGACTGAAGGCGTCTTTCAGCGCGCGGGGACCCAGTTCGGCTTGCGCTTCTGCACGAACGCCGTGATGCCCTCCTGGCCTTCCTCGCTGGCGAAGAACTGCGCCGAGAGCGCGAGCATGTCGTTGAAGCGGCTCTCAAGGCCGGCCGCGGTCGCGGCGTCGGGGCCGCCTCGCAGCAGTTCCTTGGTGGCGGCCACCGCCTGGGGCCCGCCCGCCGCGAGCGCCGTGACGTAGCTCTCCACCGTCTTGTCGAGCGAGTCGGCGGCCACCGCGGCGTTGATCAGTCCGATTTGCTCCGCGCGGTCGGCGCCGAACTTCTCGCCGGTGAGAAACAGCTCATGGGCGGCGCGAGGGAGCAGGCGAGGCAGCACCGGTATCGAGATCACGGCGGGCACCACGCCGATGCGGACCTCGCTGAACGCGAAGCTGGCCTCGCGGGCGGCGACCGCGATATCGGCCGCCGCGACGATGCCGACGCCACCGGCGCGCGCCGGGCCGGCGAGCTTGGCGATGACCGGCTTCGGGCTGGTCATGATCTGGCTGAGCAACTGGGGGAACTCGTTGACGCCCTGGTCGCCCGCGCCCTCGCCCCGTGCTTCTTTGAGGTCCATGCCGGCACAGAACACCGGGCCGGTGTGGTCGAGCACGATGACCCGGACGTCTTCCGCATCGATCGCGGTCGTCAGGTGGGCCTTGAGCTCACGCCGCAGCTGTGCGGACAATGCGTTGCGGTTCTGCGGGGAGTCGAGCGTGATGGTCGCCACACCGCGACCCGTCGTGTAGTGCACCAATTCGTCTGCCATGCGTCCACCTTCGCACAGCGGGTCAGGCAGCTCGAGACAGTGTGACGGCTTCGGCGTAACGAGTCAGGACCAGCTCGGCGAGCAGGGGATGCGCGCCCAGCGGCTCGGCGACGATCACATCCGGCTCGCTCACGGTGGCGAGCGCCGCGACCCGGTCGAGCAGCAGGCCGGGCGCCAGGAACCACGGGGCGACGGCGAAACGGCGGCAGCCGTGCGCGCGCAGCCGCGCTATCGCGGCCGCGCCGTCAGGGCCGCAGGTGGCGAAGGCATGCGTGACGGCGCCGAATCCGCCGCCCGCCCGCAACCGGTCGGCGACGCGCGCGACGGCGTCGTTGGCGGGCACGTGCGCCGAACCCACCCCGGTCAGCACCACGCCCAGCTCGGCGTCCGGGTGCGCACCCGCGCCGGCGAGCCGGTCCAGTACTGCCGCTTCGAGCAGCTGATCAGGGCCCAGCACGTCGGTGACGGACACCCGCAACATCGGCAGCTGCGCGGTGACCTCCGCGATGAGCTGCGGCAGGTCCACCCGGGCGTGGAAGGCGGTGCCCAGCAGCAGGGGCGCCACCGCGACGCCGCGATGCCCCTCGGCGTGCAGCTCGGTCAGCACCTCGCCCAGTGGTGGCTCGGACAGGTCGAGGAACGCCGCCCGGACGTCGAGCCCCGGCGACGCCACACGCACCTCGGTCACCAGGCTCCGCACGGTGGCCGCGGACCGTGGGTCCCGGCTCCCGTGGGCGACGGCGATGAGGGGAACGTTCACGCGTCTCACTGGAGGGTCGGTGGGGGTGGGTGGCGGGTGCATTTCATGCCTGGAGGGTCGGCGGGGTTGGGTGGCGGGTGCATTTCATGTCACAGTGCCGGCAGCGGAGCACCGATCAGGCCGGCGGCCAGCGTGTCTCCGCTCGGCGGGTCGATCACCAGGAAGGCGCCGTTGCGGTGTGAGTTGCCGTAGTCGTCGACGGCGAGCGGCTCCGCGGTGCGGATGCTCACTCGCCCGATGTCGTTGAGCTCCAACGTGTCCGGGTTGTCCACAGCGGACAGCTGCTGCTCGTCGAGGCGGGCAGAGATGGTTTCGACGAAGGCCTGCACGGTCTTGGCGCCGTGCTTGAGGAGCACACGCGCGCCCGGCTTGAGCGGCGTGGTGGCGAGCCAGCACAGCGCGGCCTCGATCTCGTCGGTCAGCCTCGGCGGGTTCGTCGCGGTAGCGATCAGGTCGCCGCGGGCGATGTCGACGTCGTCGGCCAGTACGACGGTGACCGAACTGCCTGAACCCGCTTCCTCGAGTGAGCCGTCGGCGGTGTCGATCCGCTCCACGGTCGTACGGGACCCGCCGGGCAGCACGACGACCTCGTCGCCGGGTCGCACGGTGCCGGAAGCGACCTGACCGGCGTAGCCCCGGTAGTCGGGGTGCTCCGGCGTCCGCGGCCGGATGACGTACTGCACCGGGAAGCGGAACGGCGCTTCGTGCGGGTCCGGAGCCGCCGGGACGGTTTCCAGGTGATGCAGCAGCGACGGCCCGGTGTACCACGGCGTGTTCTCCGACCGGGTGACCACGTTGTCGCCGACCAGCGCGGAGACCGGGATCGAGAGCACCGACCCGAGCGGGTATCCCAGCGAGACCGCGTGATCGGTGAACTCCTTGGCGATCACCTCGAAGGTGGCCTCGTCGTAGTCGACCAGGTCGATCTTGTTGACCGCGAGCACCAGTTCCGGCACGCCGAGCAGGGCGAGCACCGCGGCGTGCCTGCGCGTCTGCTCGACCACCCCGTTGCGTGCGTCCACCAGCAGCACTGCCAGCTGCGCGGTCGACGCTCCGGTGACGGTGTTGCGGGTGTACTGCACGTGGCCCGGGGTGTCGGCCAGCACGAAGGAACGCTTGGGCGTGGCGAAGTAGCGGTACGCCACGTCGATGGTGATGCCCTGCTCCCGCTCCGAGCGCAGGCCGTCGACCAGCAACGACAGGTCCGGAGTGGACAGGCCGCGGTCGACACTCGCGCGCGTCACCGCATCGAGCTGATCGGCGAGCACGGACTTGGTGTCGTAGAGCAGCCTGCCGACCAATGTGGACTTACCGTCGTCCACACTGCCCGCGGTGGCGAGCCGAAGCAGCGAGCTCATCAATCCTCCAGCTCTGTGACCTTCGCCGGCGTGCGCCGGTCGCGGTCGTGTAGTCGGGCTGGGGTATGCGACCGTTCAGACAGGGCTGGCGTCCGGCCATCACTGGGCCGCAGGCGAAGCTCCCAACCGCTCATCAGAAGTACCCCTCACGTTTGCGATCTTCCATGGCGGCTTCGGAGAGCCGGTCGTCGGCGCGGGTCGCCCCGCGCTCGGTGAGCCTGCTCGCCATCACCTCGGCGATGACCTCTTCCACCGTGCTCGCCGTCGACTCGACCGCGCCGGTGCAGGAGCCGTCGCCCACCGTGCGGTAGCGGACGGTCTTGTGCAGCACCTCTTCGTCCTCGCGCGGGCCACCCCACGGGCCTTCGGTCAGCCACATCCCGTCGCGGTGGTACACGTCGCGCTCGTGGGCGTAGTAGATCGACGGCAGCTCGATCTTCTCCCGGGCGATGTAGTTCCAGACGTCGGCCTCGGTCCAGTTGGACAGCGGGAACACCCGCACGTGCTCGCCGGGCTTGTGCCGCCCGTTGTAGAGGTTCCACAGCTCCGGACGCTGGCGGCGCGGCTCCCACTGCCCGAACGCGTTGCGCAGGCTGAAGATCCGCTCCTTCGCGCGCGCCCGCTCCTCGTCCCGCCGTCCGCCGCCGAACACCGCGTCGAACTTGTGCTCGGTGATCGTGTCGAGCAGCGGCACGGTCTGCAGGGGATTGCGGATGCCGTCGGGGCGTTCGGTCAGCCTGCCGTCGTCGATCCAGTCCTGCACCTTGGCCACGATGAGCCGCAGCCCGTGCTCCTCGACGACCCGGTCGCGGAACTCGATGACCTCGTCGAAGTTGTGCCCGGTGTCCACGTGCAGCAGCGCGAACGGCACCGGGGCGGGCCAGAAGGCCTTGATCGCCAGGTGCAGCAGCAGCGTGGAGTCCTTGCCGCCGGAGAACAGGATCACCGGCCGGTCGAACTCGCCCGCGACTTCGCGGAAGATGTGGATGCCCTCGGACTCGAGTGCGTCGAGTGCGAGATCCGCCTGCCGGATCGAGGCCTGGGTGGTGAGGGTGCCGTTGCCGTTGGTGCGCGTGTCACCGATCTGCGGCACGTAGGTGTCCGTGGTGGTCATCAGTTCCCTATCCATGTAGTCCGCACTCGGTCTTGGCCTGGCCTGCCCACCGGCCGCTGCGGGGATCCTGCCCCGGCAGCGGCTTCGCGGTGCACGGCGCGCAGCCGATGGATAGATATCCCTCGGCTACCAGCGGGTTCCGCAGAATCCCGTGTTCATCGATGTAGTCGTCGAACTGCTCGTCGGTCCAGGGCGCGATCGGGTTGATCTTGACGAGGCCATTGCGGTCGTCCCACTGCACGATCGGCGTGTTGCCCCGCGTCGGCGCGTCGACCCGGCGCACCCCGGTGACCCACGCGTCGTAGTTCGCCAGCGTGCGCTGCAGCGGTACCACCTTGCGCAGGAAGCAGCACTGGGTCGGATCGGTCTTGTTGAGTAACCCGAACTCCGCTTCCTGATCCGCCACGGGCTGCTCGGCCTCGGCGTTGACGATCGTGATCTCCGGGTAGACCGACGCGACGGCGTCGCGGGTGCCGATGGTCTCCGCGAAGTGGTAACCGGTCTCGAGGAACAGCACGTCGACGTCGGGCTTCGCTTTGACGGCCAGGTCGATCAGCACCGCGTCCTGCATGTTGGACGCCACGATGAGCTTGTCACCGAAGGTCTCCGCCGCCCAGCGCAGCGCCTCCGCCGCGCCGGCATCGGCCAGTTCGGCGGCGGCCGCCTCGGCCAGCGCCTGGTGTTCGGCTGTCGCAGTGGTCATCTGACACCTTCTCCGATGTTGAGTCCGAGCAGCTTCACGCTGAATACCCGCCGGCACGCCGCGCAGAGCCAGCCCCCGTCCTCGTGGGGACGGAGATCTTCGTCGCCGCAGTACGGGCAGTAGAACGGTGTCAGCCGCTCGGTCATTTCGCGTCCCGCTACGTGAGATCGGCTTCGTCGGCGCGGGCCGCCCATTGAGCGAACCGTTCACCGTCTTCGCGCTGGTCGATGAAGTTGCGCACGAGCCGCTCCACGTAGTCGCCGAGCTGGGCGCTGGTGACCTTATGGCCTCGCAGCTTCCGGCCGAACCCGGCGTCGAGCCCCAGCCCGCCGCCGAGGTGCACCTGGAAGCCTTCGACCTGGTTGCCATCGGCGTCGACCACGATCTGGCCCTTGAGGCCGATGTCGGCGGTCTGGATCCGCGCGCACGAGTTCGGGCAGCCGTTGAGGTGAATGCTCAGCGGGGGTAGCTCGACGGCCGACGTCAGATCCGCAAGCCGCTTCTCGAGGTCGTCGACCAGATCCTTCGCCCGCTGCTTGGTCTCCACGATGGCGAGCTTGCAGAACTCGATGCCGGTGCAGGCCATCACGCCGCGCCGCCATGGCGACGGCTCGGTCTGCAGCCCCAGCTCGGCGAGTTCGGACCGCAGGCCCGCGAGCTCGGACTCTCCGACGTCGAGGATCACCAGTTTCTGCTGCGGGGTGAGCCGGACCCGATTCGAACCGGCGCGCTCGGCGGCCTTGGCCACCGCGACCAGCGTGGTGCCGGAAACCCGCCCGGCGACCGGGGCCGCTCCGACGTAGTAGTTGCCGTCGGCCTGCTTGTGCGTCCCGACGTGGTCGATCGGCTGTGCCGGGACCTGGGGCGCCGGGCCGTCGATGAGTGTGCGCTTGAGGTATTTGGTTTCGAGCACCTCGCGGAACTTCTCGGCTCCCCAGTCCTTGACCAGGAACTTGATCCGCGCGCGGTGCCGCAACCGCCGGTAGCCGTAGTCGCGGAAGATGCCGACCACGCCCGCCCAGACGTCGGGCACCTCGTCGAGCGGCACCCAGGTACCGAGCCGCTGCCCGATCATCGGGTTGGTGGAGAGCCCGCCGCCGACCCACACGTCGAAGCCGGGGCCGTGCTCCGGGTGGTCCACGCCGACGAATGCGACGTCGTGGATTTCGTGCGCGACGTCGGGCATGCCGGTGATCGCGGTCTTGAACTTGCGAGGCAGGTTGGCGAACTCCGGGGCACCGATGAAGCGACGCTTGATCTCGTCGATGGCCGGGGTGCCGTCGATGACCTCGTCGGCGGCGATGCCCGCGACCGGGGAGCCGAGGATGACGCGGGGGCTGTCGCCACACGCTTCCATCGTGGTGAGGCCGGCGCCTTCGAGCTGCTGCCAGATCGCGGGCATGTCCTCGATCCGGATCCAGTGGTACTGGATGTTCTGCCGGTCGGTGATGTCGGCGCTGTCGCGGGCGTAGGTCTGGGACAGCTCGCCGATGAGCGCGAGCTGCGACGGGGTCAGCGCGCCGCCGTCGATGCGGACCCGCAGCATGAAGTACGAGTCGTCGAGCTCCTCGGGCTCCAGCGTCGCGGTGCGGCCGCCGTCGATACCCGGCTTGCGCTGGGTGTAGAGGCCGTACCAGCGGAAACGTCCCCGCAGGTCACCCGGGTCGATCGAGTCGAAGCCGCCGTGCGCGTAAATGTTCTCGATGCGAGCCCGGACGTTGAGCGGATTGTCGTCCTTCTTGCTCTGCTCGTTCTTGTTCAATGGCTCGCGATAGCCGAGCGCCCATTGGCCTTCACCCCGGCGCCGCTTTGGCTGCTTCGGGCGCTTCCGGGCGGTGGGAGTTGTCACGGTCGTCCTCCGGTGTCGCGACGATGTCTGGTGCGCGATCGATTGGGCTGGGCCGTGAGCCGAGGCCGTGCTCGGGTGCGTGCGCTGCCATAAGGGCGAGTGCGCGGCGCCAGGCTCACGAGGTGGGAGCTGGTATCAGGCCGACGCCTGGCACAGTGCGCTGGAGACACGCCGGTAATCGACGTGGCGTCGAACCACGAGGAACACTCCGGCGGAAGTCATGGCTCTAGCGTGCCATCCGCCCAGGATGTGGTCCATGGCCGACCACATGCTGGGAGGGATGTCACGCTGCCGGGTGCCACGGGACAATTCGGGCTGGAGGACACTGGAGGGCGTGCCTGCCACCCTGCCCGACGGCGAACCCGCTCCCCGCGACGGTTCGCTGCCCGAAGCCGCCCTGTATGGGCTTGGTTCGCCGCCGTTCGGGGTCTATGTTCACGTCCCGTTTTGCGCCACACGCTGCGGATACTGCGACTTCAACACCTACACCGCGGGCGAGATCGGCTCCGCGGCCTCGCCCGAGTCGTGGCTGGAGGGGCTGCGGCAGGAGCTGGCGCTGGCCGCGAAGGTGCTCGGCACCGCGCCGCCCGCCGACACCGTCTTCGTCGGCGGTGGCACCCCGTCCCTGCTCGGTGCGCAGGGGCTGGCCGCCGTGCTCGACGCCGTGCGGGAGAACTTCGGGCTGGCGGCAGGCGCGGAGGTCACCACGGAGAGCAACCCGGAGTCGACCTCACCGGCGTTCTTCGCCGGCATCCGTGAGGCCGGCTACACCAGGGTCTCGCTCGGCATGCAGTCCGCCGCGCCGCACGTGTTGCGGGTACTCGACCGGGTGCATACCCCCGGCCGCCCGGTCGCCGCGGCCCAGGAGGCGCGAGCGGCCGGGTTCGAGCACGTCAACCTCGATGTGATTTACGGCGCGCCGGGGGAGCGGCGGGAGGATCTGCGCGCCTCGCTGGACGCCGTGATCGAGGCCGGCGCCGATCACGTGTCGGCGTACGCGCTGATCGTGGAGGACGGCACGGCGATGGCCCGCAAGGTGCGGGGCGGGGGGCTGCCCGCGCCGGATGACGATGTGCTCGCCGCCGACTACGAGCTGATCGACGACTTGCTGGGCTCGGCCGGGCTCGGCTGGTACGAAGTGTCGAACTGGGCGAGCTCCGAACCGGCCCAATGCCGTCACAACCTCGGCTACTGGCAGGGCGGGGATTGGTGGGGTGCCGGCCCGGGAGCGCACAGTCACGTCGGTGGCGTGCGGTGGTGGAACGTCAAACACCCCGCGCGGTACGGGGAGCTGCTGGCCGCGGGGGAGTCTCCCGCGGTGGGCCGCGAGCTGCTGAACGAGGAGCAGCGCTACTTCGAGCGGGTCATGCTGCGGCTCCGGCTCGCGAGCGGCTTGGCCGTCGACGCCCTCGACGCCGCCGGGCGGTCCGAAGCTCACGCAGCGGCCTCGGACGGGCTGCTCGACCCGGTGGCGCTTCGCGCGGGCAACGCCGTGCTGACCGATCGCGGCCGGTTGCTCGCCGACGGCGTCGTCCGCCGCCTCCTCGCCTAACCCGCGCGTGTCCGCGCTCCAGTCGCGTGTCCGCATTCCAGGCACAGGATCGTCGGCACCGCGGCGTACCTGGAGCGCAGGCGCGTGTTCCTGGAGCGCGGACACGGTGTCAACGGACGATGCGTTCCCGCGCGACCAGTTCGATGGTGATCAGCACGGCGATGGCTTGCGCGGCGAGCACCCCGACCAGCACCAGGAGCTGCGCGGCGCCTGCCTCCAGTGGGCTCGCACCGCCCAGCAGCACGCCGACGTACGCGCCGGGCAGCGTGACGAGGCCGACGGTCCGGGTCTGGTCGAGCGCGGGCACCAACGCCTGCGACGCGGCGGGCCGGAACACCTCGAGCGCGGCTACCCGCGGCAGCAGACCCAGCGCCAGCGCGGCCTCGTACTCGCCGAACCGGGTCCGCAGCTCGTCGAGGGCACGCCTGCCCGCGAGCGAGGTCGCCACCATCGCGTTGCCGATGAGAATCCCGGCGATCGGGATGACCGCGATCCCCGCGGCGGGCACCAGCGTCGAGCCGAGGATGAGGCCGAGCACCGGCGCCACCCCCGCGATGATCGACACCGCCGCCCACGCGCCGCTGAGGTTCGAGGTGATGCGGCGCGCCGATGTCGCGCCCGCGGCCACCAGCATCAGGCCGATGAACGCCACGGTCCACCAGCCCGAGCGAAGCACGAACACGATCACGGCAGACACCACACCGAGCTGGGCCGCACCCCGCACCGCGGCGCTGATCGTGGCGCGACCGGTGCCGAGACCGCCCGCGACCGTGACCGTCGCGGCGATCGCCACCAGGGTGACGAGCACCATCGCCAGCAGGGTGTTGATCGGGATCACGGCATCGCGCACAGGCCGATCATGCCGTGGTTCGGGCGCTCGGACCCGTCAGGACCGTAAACTGGTTCGTATGCGTTCCTATCCCCGTCCGGAGGCGAGATGAGCCCCAGCGATGACCGCAGGCTGGACGTCCTGCGCGCCATCGTCGCCGACTACGTCTCGAACCAGGAGCCGGTCGGGTCGAAGGCCATCGTCGACCGTCACAACCTCGGCGTCTCCAGCGCGACGGTGCGCAACGACATGGCCGCGCTGGAAGATGAGGGTTATATCACCCAGCCGCACACCAGCGCCGGGCGAATCCCCACCGATAAGGGCTACCGGGTCTTCGTCGACCGGCTCTCCGACGTCAAACCGCTCAGCGGCGCGGAACGGCGCGCGATCGGGCACTTCCTCGAAGGTGCGATAGACCTTGAGGACGTCATGCGCCGTTCGGTGCGCCTGCTCGCGCAGCTGACCCGGCAGGTCGCGGTCGTGCAGTACCCGATGCTGTCCAACTCGACCGTGCGGCACATCGAGGTGGTGCCGCTGACCCCGGCGCGGTTGATGCTCGTGCTCATCACCGGCACCGGCCGGGTGGACCAGCGCACCGTCGATCTGGGCGACGTCGTCGGCGAGGACGCCATCGCCCGGATGCGCAGCGTGCTCAACAGCACGCTCGCCGGGCAGCGGCTGAACGAGGCGGCGACCACCGTGGCCGAGCTGCCGGAACAGGCGCCCACCGACCTCCACGATGCGATGGTGCGGGTGTGCACCGTGCTGGTCGAATCGCTGATGGAACATCCCGAGGAGCGGCTTGTGCTCGGGGGTACCGCGAACCTCACCCGCAACGTGGCCGACTTCCCGGGCTCGCTGCGCCAGGTGCTGGAAGCACTCGAGGAACAGGTCGTGGTCCTCAAGCTGCTCGCCGCCGTCCGTGGACCCGGTGCGCTCAGCGTCCGGATAGGTGAGGAAAATGAGGACGAGCAGATGCGCAGCACGTCGGTGGTGTCGATCGGATATGGCACCGATGACACACTGTTCGGTGGCATGGGAGTAGTTGGCCCGACACGCATGGACTACCCGACGACGATCGCCGCGGTTCGGGCGGTGGCCAACTACGTCGGCCAAATCCTGTCCGGACGGTAGCGCAGGTGGCAGGCGGGCAGCCGCGATGCCCGTGATCAGAGGAGGACAACGAGACGGTGGCGAGGGACTATTACGGCATTCTGGGGGTCGCGAAGAACGCGACCGACCAGGAGATCAAGCGCGCCTACCGGAAGCTCGCCCGTGAGCTGCACCCGGATGTCAACGCGTCCGAGGACGCGCAGCACCGATTCGCGGAAGTGACGACGGCCTACGAGGTGCTCTCCGATCCGCAGAAGCGCAAGATCGTCGACCTCGGCGGCGACCCGATGGACAACGGCGCCGGTGCCCGGGGTGGCGGCCGCGATCCGTTCGCCGGGTTCGGCGGCCTCGGCGACATCATGGACGCGTTCTTCGGTGGCGGCGCGGGCGGGCCGGCGGGCGGCCGTGGCCCCCGCAGCAGGGTGCAGCCAGGATCGGACGCGCTGATCAGGGTCGGGCTCACGCTCGAGGAGTGCGCCACCGGGATCACCAAGGAGATCGCGGTCGACACGGCGATCCTGTGTGACCTGTGCCGTGGTGCGGGCACCACGGCGGACACCGGGACGACGACGTGCGATACCTGCGACGGCCGCGGCGAGATCCAGAGCGTGCAGCGCTCCTTCCTCGGGCAGGTCGTCACCAGCCGACCCTGCCCGGTCTGCCACGGCTTCGGCGAGGTCATCGTCGATCCGTGCCGCAAGTGCGGCGGCGACGGCAGGGTGCGCTCCCGGCGCACGGTCACCGCGAAGATCCCCGGTGGCGTCGGCGACGGTATGCGGATCCGGCTTTCCGGGCAGGGCGAGGTCGGACCCGGCGGCGGTCCGGCAGGCGACCTCTATGTCGAGATCGACGAGGCGCCACACGAGGTGTTCCTGCGCCAGGGTCACGACCTGCACTGCCACGTCCGGATCCCGATGACCACGGCCGCGCTCGGTGCCACGATCCCGCTCGAGACGCTGATCGACGGCGAACACGATCTGACGCTCGAGCCGGGCACCCAGCCCGAGACCGAGCTGATGATGGCGGGCAAGGGCATGCCGAAGCTGCGTTCCTCCGGCCGGATCGAGGGCAGAGGAGACCTGCACGTCCACATCGACGTCGCGGTGCCGACCAAGCTCGACGACGAGCAGCGCAGGTTGCTGGCCGAGTTCGCGGAGCTGCGTGGCGAAGACTCCTCGACGCTGGCCGTCGCCGGCGATAAGCAGTCCGGCGGGCTGTTCTCCCGGCTGCGCGCCAAGGCAGGCCGCTGAGCAGCCCCGTGAGCAGGCACGACGGCCCGCTCGGTCATGCGGAGCCGCCGCTGTTCCTCATCGACGCGCTGCCGACCGGCGATCAGATCACGCTCGCGGGCGCCGAGGCCCGGCATGCCGCGACGGTGCGCCGGATCCGGCCGGGGGAGGTGCTCAAGCTCGGCGACGGGGCGGGCTCACTCGCTCTGTGCATCGTCGCCGCGGTGCGCACCGGCCGCGACGCCGAAGTGGACCTGACGGTGACCGAGCGCCGGTACTCACCTGCGCCCCAGCCGAGGGTGATCATCGCCCAAGCGCTGGTGAAGGGTGACCGCGGTGAGCTCGCCGTCGAGCTGGCGACCGAAGCGGGCGCCGACGCCATACTGCCGTGGCGCGCATCACGCAGCATCGCCCGTTGGGACGACGGGCCGCGCGGCGCCAAGGCATTGGCGCGCTGGCGTGCGGCCGCTCGATCGGCGACGAAGCAGGCTCGACGGCCGTGGCTACCCGACGTCCACGAACCGGTCAGCACCGCGAGTCTGGCCGCGGCGATCAACGACTCGGCCGCGGCGCTGGTGCTCGACGGGGCGGCCACCGCAGGCATCGGTGAACTGAAATCGCCCCGCGACGGCGACGTGATCGTGGTCGTCGGCCCAGAAGGCGGGATCACCGGCGAAGAGTTCGAAACCCTCACCGACTCGGGCGCCGTCACCACCCGCCTAGGGCCATCCGTGCTGCGTGCGTCCACCGCGGCGGCCGTCGCCCTCGGCGCGCTGGGCGTGCTCACCGCGCGCTGGACGTAACCATACGAACGCGTACGGTATGCGGCGGGCCGCAATCTGGACAGATTTGGTAACGCCTATGGCAAATCCGGCCGACATGCGGTTAGTATCGTTGCTCGTAGGGGACGGAAAACCCCTACACAAAAGACTCCGCCGGACACCTCCCCCCTCGGTCCGGCGGCGCCGCGGCGGCGGTGGAGCGACCCCCAGGTTCCACCGCCCCGCGGCTTCTTAATTCCTGCTCGGCGCGTGGAGCGCCTTCGCGGAGACCTCATCATCTTGGGGGCGAGCCCCCAAACCCCCACGGTGCGGTGTGTCCTGACCCAGCGTGGTTGGGTGCCGCGTATCGGCGCTGGCGCGCCCTCCGCGGGCTCCCTGCACCCACCCGGGTCAGTCCCAGGTGCGGAGGTCGACCAGCGCGCCGTCGTCGTCGAGCCCGCTCACGATCGAAACCTCAGCGCTGAAGCGCAATCCCGCCCGCACCCGGCTCGCCACCGCGGCCGCCACGTCCTCGGCGCGGGCTCCTGCCGCGGGCACCACCTCACACCGCAACTGATCACGGTGTTCGACGCGATCCACCAGGAACCGGTACGCCTCGACATCGGCGACGTCGCGCATGGTGGTTTCGATCTGGCGCGGATGCAGGAACATGCCGCGCACCTTCACCGCGGCGCCCACTCTGCCGAGAACACCCGCGAGCCGGCGGCTGCCGTCCGGCCCCGGCTGCCACGCCGACAGGTCCCCGGTGCCGAAGCGCACCATCGGGTAGTCGGCCCGCAACAACGTGACGACGACCTGGCCTTCGCCCTCGTCGAGTGGCGCACCGGAGTCGAGATCGCAGACCTGCACCAGCACATCCTCCGGTACTACCAGACCCGCCCCTGGCTCGACCTCATAGCCCAGCAACCCGGTCTCTGCCGTGCCGTACGCCATCCTCACGGTCGGCACCCGGCGCTCCAGCAGCGCGCGCAGGTCATCGGGCAGCGGTTCGGCGGTCACCAGCGCCTTGTCCAGCCGCCAGCGATCCGGGTCGAACCCGGCGGCGTCATACCGCTCGATCAACGACTTGAGGTAGCTGGGCAACCCGGCATACGCGGTCACCCCGAGATCGCCGATGGCCTGCGCCTGCAGGTCCTGGTTGCCGATGCCGCCGGGAAGGAGCAGGCAACCCACGGCCAGTGCTGCCTCGTCGAACATCGCGCCGGCGGGGGAGAGGTGGTAGCCGAAGCAGTTGAGCAGCAGGTCCGATCCGGTCACCCCGCAGGCGGCCAGCGCCTCCCGCCAGCGCCACGGGTCGCCGCCGGCGAGCTGGGGTTCATAGATCGGCCCCGGCGACTGAAACACCCGCCGGACCTCGGCGTCCGGCGCGAGCAAGCCACCGAACGGAGGATCCGCCTGCTGCAGCGCCAGTACGTCGTCCTTGGTCAGTACCGGCAACGCGTCGAGATCGCGCACCCCGCGAACCGCTGCCGCGGCTATCCCGGCGGCCTGCAGCCGGGCGGCGAAGGCGGGCACTCGCTCCGCCGCGCGGTGCACGACCTCCGCTACCGAGTCGTCGGTGATCGACATGGCGAGCCCCCTGTCATAGCCAGCGTTTGCGGCGTTTGTAGTGCTTGACGTCGCGGTAGCTCTTGCGCGCGCCCTCCTCACCGAGGCCGAGGTAGAACTCCTTGACGTCCGGGTTGTCGGTGAGCTCGGCCGCGGGCCCCTCCAGGACAAGGCGCCCCTGCTCCATGATGTAGCCGTGATGCGCGACGTCCAGTGCCCGGTTCGCGTTCTGCTCGACCACGAGCACGGTGGTGCCCAGCTCGGCGTTGAGCCGCTCGATATAGCCGAAGATCTCCTGCACCAGCAGCGGCGCGAGGCCGAGTGACGGCTCGTCCAGCATGAGCAGCTTCGGCTTGGCCATCAGTGCCCTGCCGATCGCGAGCATCTGCTGTTCGCCGCCGGAGAGGAAACCCGCGGTGCGCGAGCGCAGGTCCCCCAGGCGCGGGAAGTACTCGTAGACCAGGTCCAGATCTTCGCGCGACGGCCTGCCTCGGGTATAGGCCCCGGCGACCAGGTTCTCCTGCGTGGTGAGGTGCTCGAAGACGTGCCTGCCCTCCATGCACAGCGAGATGCCGAGCTTGACCCGCTCCGCCGCGTCGAGGTGGGTGATGTCGCGGCCTTCGAACGTGATCGAACCGTCGGTGATCTCGCCGTGCTCGGTGGGCAACAGCCCCGAGGCGGCCTTGAGCGTGGTGGACTTGCCCGCCCCGTTCGAGCCGAGCAGCGCCACGATCGAGCCTTCCGGCACCGCGAGCGAGAGCCCGCGCAGCACCAGGATCACCTCGTCGTAGATCACTTCGATGTTGTTGATGGTCAGGAGCGAGTGGCCGGGCACGGCGTTGTGTTCGCCGGCCACTCGCTCCTTGTCCTCGGTGGGCACCGTCACGGCGTTGCGTCCTGCTCCAGGGGGGCGAGCTCGCCGTCGCTCACCTCATACACGCCGGTACCTTCCACGCCCTTGTGGGAATCGCCACCGAAGTCGACCGGCTGCGTGACGCCGCCGGTGTCGACCGGGTCCATCTCCTCGAGCGCCGTCTTGAGGTTCGGTCCGGTGACTTCCTGGTCATTGCTGATGAGGTGGCGGATGCCCTCGGTCATCACGTGCATGGTGTACCAGCCCTGGGTGTAGTGCAGGCTCTTCTCCTTGAGGCTGGTGCCCTTCTCCTCCAGGAACGCCGACGGATCCCCCTGCCCGGCCGTGTCGACGGTCGGCGGAGCGAACGGCTGCACCATGACGTGGCCGTCGGCCGCCTTGCCAGCGAGCTTGATGAACAGCTCGTCGGCGCACCAGTTCAGGCACACGATCTTCATGTCGAGGTTCTGCTCGGCGATGTTCTTGGCCACGATCGCCGCCGGGCTCGACACGTTCTGGATCACGACGTACTTCGCGCCCTGGGACTTGGCCTGGCCCAGCTGTGCGACATAGTCGGTTGCCGTCGCGGGCATGTTGTACGACTTGTAGCCGAGACCGAGATCATTGTCCTCGATGTACTTCTTGCCGTCGCCGACCGGCGACTCGCCGAACGGGCTGTCGTGGTGGAAGACCGCCACCTCCGCCTTCTCGCCCGCATCCTCAGCGATCCACTTCAGCGCGACCCGCATCTGGTCGGAGTAGGTGGTCGCCACCACGAAGTTGTAGGGCGTTTCCTTCGGGTCGACCAGCGTCTCGGCGTAGGAGGCCGACATGAACGGCAACTCGTCCTGCGTCACCTTCTGCCGCAAAGCCTCGGTGTCCGCGGTACCCCAGCCTTGGATCGCGACGACATCCTCGTTCAGGTACTGCGAGTACAACTGCTCGGCGCGCGCGACGTCATAGGCGTAGTCGTTGAGCTTGAGCTCGAGATCGCGGCCTTCGACACCCCCGTTGGCGTTGAGCCAGTCGACATAGCCCCGCATGCCCTCGCTGTAGGGCGTGCCGACATCCGCGGTCGCGCCGGAGAGGTCGGACAGCACGCCGATGGCGATCGGGCCTTCCTCTCCTCCTTCCCCCGCGTCGGGCCCACCGCACGCCGCGGTCGCCGTAAGGCCGGCGACTGCCATGCCTGCCACTGTTGTGCGTATCCACTTCTTCACTGCAGATCCTCCTTGGAGATCCGACGGCTGACGCCGATGTCAGTACCTGAACGGCCAGAACCGCACGTAGTCCTTCATGCGGTGCCAGATTCGGTTCAGGCCTCTGGGTTCGAAGATCAAGAACAACACGATCACCAGGCCGAAGACGACGACCTGCACCGCCGGCATTTTCTGCGCGGCATCCGGCCAGGAGCTCTGGATGTCCTGGCCGAAGCGGGTGAGCAGCGCGGGCAGCGTGATCATGAAGATGGCGCCGTACACGCTGCCCGCGATGGAGCCGAGGCCGCCGACGATGATGATCGCCAGGTAGAGCACCGAAACCTGCAGCGTGAACCGCTCCCAGGTGACGATGCCGGTGTAGTGCGCGGTGAGCGCGCCCGCGAGCCCGGCGTAGGCCGAGGAGATCGCGAACGCCATGACTTTCGCGCGGGTGACGTCGACGCCCATCGCCGATGCCGCGATGTCGTGATCCCGCACCGCCATGAACGACCGGCCGAGCCCGGTACGGAACAGGTTGCGGCCGGTGATCACCGCCAGGATCGCCAGGCCCGCGATGATCCAGTACCAGTGGAAGTCCTTGCGGAAGACGAAGCCTGCCAGTTCGAGCCGGGGCAGCGTGATGGCGTCCGTGCCGCCGGTCACCGCGTCCCAGGTACGGACGGTGAACAGGATGATCTCCTGCGAAGCCAGCGTCGCGATGGCGAGATACAGCCCCTTGAGGCGCAGCGCCGGGATACCGAAGAACGCGCCGATCACGGCGGTGGTCAGCACCGCGAGCACGATGCACACCGGCACCGGTAACTCCGCCCGGATGTGCAGTACCGCCGAGGTGTAGGCCCCGACGGCCAGGAAGCCGCCCTGGCCGAGGCTGATCTGCCCGGTGTAGCCGACCAGGATGTTCAGCCCGATCGCGCCGATGACCGCGATGCCGATCTGGTTGGCGATGGTGAGCCAGTACGGGGTGACCACGAAGGGGAGCGCGCACACGGCGAGCGCGATGAGCAGCAGCCGGAACTTCTCGGCGTGCGTGTGTCTCAGCGTCAGTTCGCTGGCATAGCTGCGGTGATGCACACCGGTCGAAGTGGCAGGCACGCTAGACCCTCTCGATTCGTGTCTGGCCGAACAGCCCGTACGGACGGACCATCAGGATCGCGATGAGGACGATGAACGGGATGATCTGTTGGAGCCCGCCGCCGATGTAGCCGGCCGTGTATTGGGTCAGCAGCCCGATGATGATGCCGCCGACGATGGTGCCGGGCACCGAGTCGAGGCCGCCGAGGATCACCACCGGGAACACCACGAGGCCGAAGCTCGCCAGGCCCGCGGATACGCCGGTGAGGTTGGCGAGCAGGATGCCGCCGATCACCGCGGTGACCGCGGCCAGCGCCCAGGCCAGTGCGAACACCCGGCGCACGCTGATGCCGATGGTCAGCGCCGCCTGCTGGTCGTCGGCGACCGCGCGCATCGCGATGCCGTGCCGGGAGCGGGTGAAGAAGAGCGTGAACGCGGTGAGTACCACGGCGGCGATCACGATGGCCGAGATCCGGTTCCACGGGATCGTGGCGCCCGCCAGTTCCATCGAGCCCGCGGGCAGGAACCTCGGCGTGTCCTTGGGGGAGGTGCCGAAGAAGAACTGCACGCCGCCGCCGAGCATCGACGACAGGCCGATCGTCACCATGATCACCGCGATGGCTTCCTCACCGATCATCGGCCGGAGGATGAACCGCTCCACCACCACGCCGAGCGCGATGGCCGCGATCACGCCGATTCCGATGCTCAGGCTCCAGTGGAACCCGAACACCAGCATCGCGGCGTAGAAGACGTAGGCGCCGATGAGCAGGAAGTGGCCCTGCGCGAAGTTGATGACGCCGGTGGCCTTGTAGATCAGCACGAACCCGAGCGCGGCGAGGGCGAGGATCGCGCCGTTGGATAACCCGAACAAGGTCAGTTGAAAAAACTCACTCATGGCTTATCCCTCGCCCAGCCGGAGCCCAGGGTGGCCTTGGGTACCTATTCGGCGCCCAAGGCCACCCTGGGCTCCGGCTGGGGGAAGTCCGAGAGGCCCACAGATGAGTCAGAAGGGCCTGATTTCGCTTGAATCCACTCATCGGCGGCCACTCCAGACCGGCCTGCGCCCGCGTCCCCGCGGCACGGTGAAGGTGGCCAGATCGAAGATTCGAAGGGGGATCTTGCGTTCCACGGTGGAACCGTCCTGATAGGTCACACTGCTGCTGGTGGTGACCTCGGCGTCACCCCGGCCGAGCGCGGCGATGATGTCGGCGTAACGCTTGCCGATGACACCCCGGCGCACCTTGCGGGTGCGGGTGATCTCGTCGTCGTCGGGGTCGAGTTGCTTGTGCAGCAAGAGGAATCGCTGGACCTCGATGCCTTCCGGCAGGTCGGCGTTGGCCCGGACGATGTCCTCGGCGACGAGCTCGTAGATCTCCGGCTTCGACGCGAGGTCTGTGTAGGTGGTGTAGGACAGGTGCTCGTGCTCCGCCCACGCGCCCGCGGTCGCCGGATCGATCATGATCATCGCGGTGACTTCGGTGCCCGCTTCGCCGCCGAAGACGACGGCTTCTTCGACGTACGGGCTGAATTTGAGCTTGTTCTCCACGAACGCCGAGGAGAACAGCTGCCCGTCCGCGGTGCGGCGGACGTCCTTGGCCCGGTCGATCACGACCAGGTGCCCGTCTTCCACGTAGCCCGCGTCGCCGGTGCGCAGCCAGCCTTCCGCGTCGCAGGCGCCCGCCGTGCTCTCTTCATTGCGGTGATAGCCGCGGAACACCGACGAGGAACGCAACAGGATCTCGCCGTCGTCGGCGATGCGCAGTTCGGTGGCGGGCAACGGCTTTCCGACGGTGTGGAAGCGGATGTCGTCGTCGGTGTGCACCACGGCGATGCCGCAGATCTCGGTCTGGCCGTAGATCTGCTTGAGGTTGACGCCGATGGCGTGGAAGAACCGGAACACGTCCGGGCCGAGTGGCGCGCCGCCGGTGTAGGCGCGCTTGAGCCGGGACAGGCCGAGCTGGTCGCGCACCGGGCGCAGCGCCACCGCGTCGGCGAGCAGGTGCTTGAGCCGCAGCCCGAGACCTGGCGTGCGCCCCCGAACCCGGTCCTCGGCCACCTTGTCCCCGATGTTGTAGCCCCAGCCGAACATCGCGCGCTTGAGCCTGCCCGCTTCGTCGATGCGTACCTGCACGTCGGAGAGCATCGACTCCCAGATACGCGGCGGGCTGAACATCACGTCCGGCCCGATCTCACGCAAGTCCGACCGCTGGGTCGACGAGTCTTCGGGGAAGCTCAGCGTGAGGCCGTAGGACAGCCCGCAGGCGACGGCGAGCATCTGTTCGCCGATCCACGCGAAGGGCAGGAAACTCACGTAGCGATCGCTGCTCTTCATCGGGTCGACCTCGCCGAGGTGCCCCGCCATGGTGAGCAGGTTCGCGTGGCTGAGCTCGGCCAGCTTCGGCAGCGCGGTAGTGCCGGAGGTGGTGCAGATGATCGCTACGTCGGCCGGCTGCGTCGCGTCGACGCGCTCGTCGAGCCAGCCGGGGTGTTCCGCGCCCCACGCCTTTCCCTCGGTTTCGATCTCGGTGAACTCTCGCAGGTACGGCTCGGTGTACTGCTCCAGCCCGTGCGGGTCGTAGTAGACGACGGTCTCGACCAGCGGCAGCCGTTCCTTCAGCCGGATGATCTTGTCGACCTGCTCCTGGTCCTCGGCGACGACCACCCGCACCTGGGCGAGCTCGAGGACGTGCACGACTTCCTCGCCGATGCTGGTCGGATAGATGCCGATGACCGCGGCCCCGATGGACTGTGCGGCCAGTTCGGCGATGAGCCACTCCGGGCGGTTGTCCCCGATGACGGCGACGACGTGGCCGCGCTCAACGCCGAGCTGCGCCAGGCCGTGGGCGAAGTCGGCAACCCGCTCGGCGTAGGCACGCCAGGTGATCGGCTGCCAGATGCCGTACAGCTTCTCCTGCAGGGCGACTTCGTCGGGCCGCTGCGTGGCGAGTTCGCGCAGGAGCCGGGGGAAAGTATCTCCGGCAGCCGGCGCCACGGTGTTCTCTTCGGGTGCTTCGGCAACAGCAGGCATCATGCGCTCAACTCCTCGCCCAAGTACGCCTTGACCACGTCCGGATCTCGGCTGACCTCGGCCGGGGTGCCGTCGGCGATGAGCTTGCCGAAGTCGAGCACGCTGACCCGGTCGGAGATGTCCATGACGACGTTCATGTCGTGCTCGATGAGCATCACCGTCACGCCGGCGAGCTCATGGACGTCGAGGATGAATCGCGCCATGTCTTCCTTTTCCTCGGCGTTCATGCCTGCCATCGGCTCGTCGAGCAGCAGCAGGCTCGGTTGCATGCACAGCGCGCGGCCCAGCTCCACCCGCTTCTGGAAGCCGTACGCGAGCGAACCCACCGGCTTGTGCCGGACCGCCTGGATCTGCAGCAGGTCGATGACTTCCTCGACCAGTTCGCGATGCACGATCTCCTGCTTGCGGGCGGGGCCGTACCAGACCAGCGAAGTCAGCAGCCGGTGCCGCATGTGAATGTGACGGCCCAGCATGAGGTTCTCCAGCACCGTGAGGTGCCGGAACAGCTCGATGTTCTGGAACGACCGCGCCACACCGAGCCGTGCGATCCGGTGCGGCCGCATCCGGATGAGGTCGTGCGTGGCAGCACCGTTCTTGCCGGTGTGCAGGGTGGCGTGCCCTGCCTGCGGCCGGTACAACCCGCTGACGCAGTTGAGCAGGCTGGACTTGCCCGCGCCGTTGGGTCCGATCACCGCGTGCACGTGGCCCTGGGTGACGGTGAACCCGATGTCGGCCAGCGCGGTGATGCCGCCGAAGCGCAAGGTCAGGCCCGAGACGTCGAGGAGCGGTACGCCCGGTTCCAGGCTGCTGCCGTTGAGGGGATAGCGGTAGGCCCGCGTGATCACGGTCGGCACACCTCCGGGGTCGGGGACGTGACTGACCTTACGTTTCCACTATTTGAAAAGCAATACCTTAGTTTGGACAGTGACTCCGTGTAGAGTGTCGACGACACGGCAAACGGAATGTCGTGTGGAGAGGTGGGTAAGTGAGCGAGCCAGACGCGCGGGGGACGTTAGGCACGGTGCGCAACGCCGTGCTGTTGCTGGGATTGCTGTCGGAAGGACCGGCCTACCAGCAGCTCACCGACCTCGCGGAACGATCGGGCCTTTCGGTGCCCACGGTTCACCGGCTGCTCCGCTCGCTCGTCCTCGCCGATCTGGTGGAGCAGGACCCGAACTCCTCCCGCTACGGTCTCGGCCCCGAGCTGGCACGCCTCGCGCAGCGCTACCTCGCCCGGCTGCCGATCCTCGGTGCGCTCGCGCCGTACCTCATGCCGCTGCGTGACGCCGTCGGCACCGTGCACGTCGCGGTGCTGGTACGCGGCCACGTGGTCTATGTCGACCGCGTCGACGGCTCCGACGGCGGGCTCTACCGCGACACTCACCGGGTACATCCCGCGCTGGAGACGGCGGCGGGCCGGGTGCTGGCGGTCCGGGCCGATGACGACGCGTGGCAGCAGGCGTGCGCGGCCGCGATGGCTTACGACCGCGAGCTGGCGGAAAAGGACCGCGACACCTGGCGCGAGGCGACCTTCCTGGTCACGGCGGGCGCCCAAGCCGACGAACCGAGCGAGATCGCGGTGCCCGTCTTCGACGGCAGCGGGCGTGCGATCGCCGCACTGGCCGCGACGCCACCCCCGGACGTCGACTCCGCCGGCGATGCGCGAGCCGCGGAGGTCGCCGGGCACCTGTCCCGCGCGAGCCGCGCGGCGGGAAGGACCCTGAGCCATGCCTGACCGCGTCGTGCCTGCCGAACTGGCTCCCTGGGAGGGTGTGGCGGACGCGCTGGACTGGCACACCCCGTGGCGGACGCTGTATCAGCCGGAAGGGCGCTACGGCAGCTGGTTCGTTGGCGGCCGCTTCAACCTGGCGGTCAATTGTGTCGACCGGCACGCCGAGACCCGGGGTGAACAGCCCGCCATCTACTGGGAGGGCGAGCCGGGGGACCGGCGCTCGCTGACTTACCAGGAGCTCTACACCGAAGTACTGGCCCTTGCCGGAGCGCTGCGCACGCTCGGCGTCGAGGCGGGCGACCGGGTCGCGCTGCACATGGGCTGGCTGCCCGAGACGGTGATCGCGATGCTGGCGTGCGACCGGATCGGCGCGGTGCATTCGGTGCTGCCGACTCCGCTGCCCGCGGAGGCGCTGGCCGAACGCCTCGACGACATCCGGCCCCGGGTGCTGTTCACGCAGGACGGCGCGTGGCGGCACGGCACCATCCTGCCCCTGAAATCCCGCGCCGACGACGCGCTGGGCGCGGTCGGTGGCGTCGAGCACACCGTGGTCGTGCGGCGAACCGGAGTAGATGTCGCCTGGTACGAAGGTGACCGCTGGCTGCACGACCTGGTCGCGGGCGCGCGCCCGGGCGGCCCGATCCCCGACACCGCCGCGGTGCCCCTCGACCCGGAGCATCCCGTGCTCGCGGTCCACCTGGTCAACCGCCGGGGCAGGCCGGTTTCGGTCCTGCACGGTGCCGCGACCCTGGGCGCGGCCGCGCTCGCGATGCACCAGCACGCGCTCGCCGAGGGCGATGTGTTCTGGTGCGCCGGTGACCTGTCCTGGGTCGGAGCGCAGGCCCACGGCGTCTACGGGCCGCTGCTCGCCGGGGCGACCGCGGTGATGTTCGAGGGCACCCTTGACGTGCCGACCCGGCACCGCACCTGGGACATCGTGCAGCGCTACGGCGTCACGACGCTGCTGACCACGCCGACGGTGATCCGGCTGCTGCGTGGCTGGTCACGCCGGCCGCCGGAGAAGACGACGGTGGCGAGCCTGCGGCGGGTGGTCATGATCGCCGAGCCGGTCGACCCGGCGCTGACCGAGTGGCTCAGCGAAGATGTCGGCCGGGGCGAGATTTCCGTCGCGGACGGCTGGGGCCAGGTGCAGCTGGGCGGCGTGGTGAGCGTCGATCACCCGATGAACCCCGAAGGCCTGCCGGATCCCGGCTTCGCCATCGTCGACCCGGCCGGCGTGGAGCAACCCGACGGCACCGGCGGCGAACTCGTCATGCGGCTGCCGTGGGCGGGCATGTTGCGGGGCTTGGAAGGCACCGGCGCGGAGGATGTCGGGGAACGCCATTGGCACCGGCCCGGTTCGTACTCCACCTATGACCTGGCGCGCCGGCTGCCGGACGGCAAGCTGGAGTTCCTCGGCCGCATGGACCAGGTCGCCAGCGTGTCCGGCCAGCTGGTCTCGCTCGGGGAAGTGCGGCAGGTGCTGCTGGCTCACCCGTTCGTCGTCGCGGCCGAGGTCGTCGAGCGAGCCGACTCGCAGCTCGGCCGCTCGCTGGCGGCGGCTGTGGTGCTCGCCGACGACATCACCGCCGACGCGTCGGTGGCATCGGATCTGCTCGACGCGGTGCGCGAGTTGCTGGGCGGGCTCGCCCGGCCGCGCGCGCTGGTGTTCGTCGATCGGTTCGGCGACGAGCTGTCGGCCGACGTGCTGCGTAGGACTCTTGGCTTGCTGACCGCGGGTGTCGGGGAGCAGCCGCTGCGGCTGACCTGGACGCAGATCCTGGCCGCTTCCTCCGCCGTCGATCACTGACCGCGCGCGTGTCCGCGCTCTGTTACCGAATCACGCGCGGAAGACGTATGTGCGACCGGGCAGTAACGAGTAGGTTTGAAAACCGACTGGGTCACTAACGGAGTTTGGTGGCATCACGCGAATGGGAGGCTGCGACATGAGGTCGCGGAAGCTGTGGCAGTCGGTAACGACTGGGGGAGTGACGCTCTTCGCCGCGACGACGCTGGCCGGTGGGGCATTGGCAACGGACGACGCGCCGGCGACACGTGAGCAGGTCGCCGTCGCCGAGTGCGAAGAGGTCGAAACAGGTGATGCCGAGCCCGTAGAGGAGGGCCCGGCCGAGGAACCTGCTGAGGACCCGGCCGAGGGGCCGGAGTGCGGAGAGCCCGTCGAGGGCGGGGAGCCGGTGGAAGGCGAGGAGCCGTCGGCCGAGCCGGAGCCGTC
>WHSS01000167.1 GCA_009379975.1 Actinophytocola sp. | reverse complement strand
TCTCGACGCCAAGTTCCGCCGCCGGCGCCTCGTCCTGGAGCCGGAGCAGGAACAGGAGCCCAGCCAGAGCGGCCATTGCAACGCCAGCATGACGAGGACGATCAGGCCCGCGGCGAGGACGCGTTTGCGTTCCACTGCTGTCTCCTTCGGGTCATGGGGACGAAGCCACGAGCTAAAGGAAACATTCTAACGACGATCGTGGCAATAACGACACATAAAATCGGCAGCCAGGCGCCGGGTCAGGGCCTGCGAGGGCGTTAAGCGCTGGCTAGCTCGTCGAAGTACTCTTCCGCGGGTTGCTGCAGCAGGTCGTGGGCCTCGATGAACATGTCATGTGCCCGTCGCCCTGACCATCGCTCCGGGAGAAGCTCGGCAGGCAGGTCGGGGTCCCGGAAGGGGAACTTGCGGTAGTCGTAGGTCAGCTGCATCCGCTCGACCAGGGCGTCCTTCGGCCGCAATTCCCCGTGGCGGTACTTCACCATCCGCGGTTCGTAGGTCGCGAGGAACTGGTTGTAGTCGGCGTTGAGGGTGTCGAGATCCCAGCACCGGGCCGCCATGTCGCGGTCGACGGCGAGACCGTTGGACTGGCAAGTCAGCAGGTTGAGCCGGACGGCGGGTTCGTCCGCGAAGTGCTCGGCGATCCGCTGCAGCCGGTCGTGCGGGCAGATGTAGGTCGACGACGCGAGCGGGCCGAAACCGAGCCAGGCCAGGTCCTTGCGGACTCGGTCGCGGACGCTGCGTTCGGTCTCGGGCACCGAGTAGATCACCATGTACCACTGCCGGTCCCACTGCTCGCGGACCCGGTTGAAGATCCGATCCCGCCCCTCGTCGAGCATTTGCAGGCTACGGCTGTTGAGGGCGTAGAAGGTCTCCCGGCCGTCCTTGTGCGCGTCGAACCAGCCCTCCTTGCGTAGCCGGGCTACGGCCACGCGCACTGTGCTGTCGCCGACGCCGAAGCAGTCCATCAGTGCGGTCAGGGTGCGCAGGCGAGCGGCGCCGCCCCGGTAGCGGATGTAGTCACCGAAGAGGTCGAACACGATCGACCGCGGCCGCATGCGTGCCTCCTGGTGGCGTCCTGACTGCGACGGTCGTTGCATAGCTGGCACATGCTACCCGGCAACCGGACGTGGTCTGCGGTGGCGCCACACGCCGAGCGAGCCGAAGGACCCCGGGTGCCATATAGGCACCCCATGGCACCTCGGTTCCGCCGAAAGATGTTGCGTTGTACGCACGACCGTTAGATAGTTGACACTCAAAGTCGCGAGGTAGCGGGCGATGACAAGAACGAAGTGGCAGCACGGCCGACGTGTCCTTCTTCCCGGCTCGGTGGGCGTGCTGGTCGCCTCGATGCTGATCGTGGGAGATGTGGCCGGGGCAGAGAGGGCGAAGGACCGTGCCGTCTGGCGCGACGAGGCGGGTCCGTCGATCCTGCACGAGCCACCGCCGCGGGCGCCCCAGTTGGAGAACGCGTCGATGCCGAGCGCCGGCAGGTCGAGGTCCGCGTCCCTCAGCCGATGTTCGACCCGGCCGGCCGGACGGTGCGGTTGGCCGCAGCCAGCGGGCTGTGGGACACCGAGAACGACCGGTACCTCGTGCCGCAGTTGACCGCGGACGAAGACAGCCCTGGCGGAGCGCCGGTGGGCGAGTCCAAGCCATCCGCCTTTTTCGATGTGGCCTTCCGCTACGACGAACCGCTCGACAGTGCGTGGCGTGACGAGCTGCAGAAGCTGGCACTTGCGAGCGGTGACATAAGCGACTTCTACGCCGAGGTCGACTTCACCAAGCTGGCGCGGCAGATCGACGACGACCTGACCGGGCAGCGCGGCGGTGTCCCGAGGGCAGGCTACATCCACCGCATCTACGCCACCCATTTCGAGTCGGAGCAGGGCAGGCGGCTGCCGGGCGACCCGGGCGGCCCGCCGGCAGGAGCCTCCACGCAGCAGGGCGGGCTGAACCTGGACGGATCGGGCCGGCCGAGCGGGCAGTTCGGCTGGGTGTGCCGGGACGAGTGTGTGCCAGGGCTCGCCGGTCAGCTGCAGCGGTACCTGATCTACGTGCCCGAGATCGATGCCCCTGAAAGCGGCTACGGCTCCCTGACCTGGACGCCGGGCTACGCGGAGACGCCCGCCGACTCGGTGACGGAGGAGCGCGACCTCTATCAGTCCGTCGCCAACCGGCCCGACGCGCCGACCGTCGTGCTGGCCGTGGACGCCCGCGGCAACGACAACTGGTTCTACGGGCAGAGCGGGGCCAGCGTGTTCGAGGCGATCGCCGACGCGCAACGCACCTATCCGCTCGATCCCGACCGCCGGATGATCGGTGGCTTCTCCAGCGGTGGCTACGGCGCAAACAAGCTGTCACTGCAGTTCCCCGATGCGTTCAGCAAGGCCTTCATCCGCGACGGGTTGAACAAGGCGCCGTCGTTCCCCGGCCTCAACGGGCTCGCGGACACCTTGCCTGTCGACACGCTGACCGAGCACGAACCGGGTTCGACGCTCACCCCGTTGCTGCCGTCCCGGCGCAACCCGCTGATGGACGACCCGGCGTCGGGCAACACCGTGCCCCTCAATCCCTACCTGCGGGAGTACCGGCACCTCGCGGAGCCACCGGAGGCTTCCGCGGCGAACGGGCTCGACATCTCCGCGAGCAACATCGGCGCGCTGACGATCGATCCGCGACAGGCGCGAGTCGACTGTGATGCCGCGCTGAACGTCACCACGGACGACCCCCTCGAAGTGACGCTGCTCGGCTGTGGTGACCCCCGGCGGTTCGACTAAGCGCTCATGGGTGTCAAACTGTTGACGATCGGAATATGATTGACACGAATAGGATGTGAGGTGCGTATGGTTTCGCGGATCGCGTGCGTGGGTGGCGGGCCGGGAGGCCTGTTCTTCGCCACGCTGGTCAAGCAGGCATTGCCTGAGGCGGAGGTTACCGTTTTCGAGCGAAACCGCCGGGACGACACCTTCGGCTTCGGCGTGGTGTTCTCCGACGCGACCTTGGCGGCGATCCACGAAGCCGACCCGGTGCTGCTGCGCGGACTGCGCGACCACGGCAGGCATTGGGACCAGATCGAGGTCCGGCTCAAGGGAAAGCGGCTGCGCTGCGGCGGCAACGGCATGGCGGCGATCACCCGCAAGACGCTGCTGACGCTGCTGCAGGAGCGGGCGGTCGAAGTCGGGGTGGACCTGCGGTTCCAGGCAGAGGTCGGCGGCTTGCGCGACCTCGATGGCTACGACCTCGTCGTCGCGGCAGACGGCGCCAACTCGCGCATCCGTGATGAGCTGGCCGACGTCTTCGCGCCCAGCGCGGAGGTCGCGACCGCCAAGTTCATCTGGTTCGGCACCACGTACATGTTCGACGGGCTCACATTCGTTCACGAGCACGGCCCGCACGGCACGTTCGCGGTGCACGGCTATCCCATCAGCGACGACGCCAGCACGTTCATCGTCGAGACCGACGAGGAGTCGTGGCGCGCGGCCGGCCTCGACGAGTTCGACACCGGCCAGCCGCCCGGTCCCAGCGACGAGAAGACCCGGCGGTACCTGGAGAAACTGTTCGCGCAGCAGCTCGACGGGCATCCGCTGCTCACGAACAACTCGCGGTGGGGCAACTTCCGCACCCGCCGTGCGCGTTCCTGGCACCACGGCAATGTCGCACTGCTCGGCGACGCGGCGCACACCGCTCACTTCTCCGTGGGCTCGGGCACCAAGATGGCCATGGAAGACGCGGTCGCCCTTGCCGATGCTGTCGCTGCCACACCTGGCGACATCGAAGCGGCGCTGCGCGCATACGAGCAGGTGCGCATGCCCAAGGTCGCCAAGATCCAGGACTCCGCGCGGCCGAGCCTGTCCTGGTGGGAGCGGTTCGGGCGCTATCACGACGCGTTCGAGCCGACCCAGTTCGCGTTCCACTTCCTGTCACGCAGCATCGGCCGGGCCAAGCTGGCCCAGCGAGACCCCGAATTCACCGCCACCGCCGAACAGGCTTGGCGTGTCGAGCACGGCGACGACCCCGTGCTCGACACGCCGCTCCACCTCGACGGCACGCGGCTCACCGGCAGGTTCCTCACCGAAAACCCCGGTATCGCCTTCACGACGCAGCCCCCGGTGTCCGGCGACCCGTGGGGACTGCTGCTGGCCGCGCCCGACGCCGAAGCCGACTTGCCGGCGGCCTTCGAGGAACTCGCGACGAAGCTGCCGCAGCGACCGGCCATCGTGGCGGTGCGCTCCGGTACCGCCCTGACCAGGGCGCTGCTGTCCGAGCAGGCTCGATTGGTCCACGGTGTTCCGACGGTGCTGGTCGAGCCCGGCGCCGACGCCGACCGCGCGGCGACCCTGGTGCTGTCCGGCCGGGCCGATGCCGTCGGGACACCCGAGGCGATCAGCGCATGAGGACCGCAACCGATCTGCGGGCGTTGTTCGCGCCACGCGGGGTCGCGGTGATCGGCACCTCGCGGAACGGCACGAAGCTCGGCGCGGTCATGGCGCGTTCCCTCGCCGAGTACCCCGGCGGGTGCGTCCTGGTCAACTCCCGCAACCCGGACCCGGCCGACGGCGTCTACGGCTCGGTGCGGGAGGCGGTCGAGGAGACGGGTCGCCCGGTGGACCTGGCGGTGCTGTGCGTACCGGCGGCGGCTTCCGCCGACGCCCTGGCCGAGGCGGCGGAAGGCGGGGTGCGCGCCGTCGTCGCCTGCGCCGGTGGGTTCGGCGAGATCGGCGAGAGCGGGGCCGCCCACGAGCGGGCGTTGGCCGACGTGGTCGAGCGCACCGGGGTGCGGCTGCTCGGCCCGAACACGTCCGGCTTCGTCGTTCCCGGGCGCGGCGTGGTCGCCAGCTTCGTTCCCGCCGCGGGCGGGGTGCGCTCCGGCGCGGTCGGCGTGGTCGCGGCCAGCGGCGGGGTGAACCACGCACTGGCTTTCGCGCTGGCCAACGAAGGCACCGGGGTGAGCGTGGCCGCCGGCATCGGCACCGGCATCGACGTGACCGCCGCGGACGTACTGGAGTACCTGGCTTCGGATAAGGCGACGGCCGCGGTCGCCTTACACATCGAGACCGTTCCTGACGGGCCACGTTTGCTCGCGGCGGTCCGCGCCGTGACGGCCGCCAAGCCCGTTGTCGCCCTAGTGGTGGGCCGGAGCGATGTCGGCGACTTCGCCCGCTCGCACACCGGTGCGCTCGCCACCTCGTGGCGCGCCACCCGTGCCGCACTGCGCCAGGCAGGTGCCGTCGTGGTGGACGACGAGCGCGAACTGGTCGACGCGGTCGCCGTGCTCTCCCGGACCCGCCTGCCGCCTGCCGCCGACCCCGGCATCGGGGTGATCACGGCGCAGGCCGGGCCCGGACTGCTGCTGGTGGACCGCCTCCGCGCGGACGGGCTGCGGGTACCGGAGCTGTCCGAAGTCACGCGCGGCCGCATCGCCGAAGTGCTGCCACCGCTGACCTACCAGCGCAATCCGGTCGATACCGGAAGGCCGGACGCCGGGTTCGCCACCGTCCTGCGCGCCGTGGCCGATGACCCCACCATCGACGTCCTGGTCTCCTACACCCTGACCGAACCGGACACGGTCGATCTGGTGAGCATCGCTCAGGAGGCCGGTCTGCCGGGCAGCGTGCCTGCCGTCCTGACGGTAGGCGGCCTCGAAGACGAAACCAGCGCGGTGCGCGAACAGTTGCACAAGATCGCGGTACCGACGGCGACTACGCCCGCTGCCGCGGTCAACGCAGTCCGAGCCTTGGTCGCCGACTCGCGAGCCCGGCATCGCGCCGTATCCCCGGCCATCGGCACTCCTCAGGCCATCCCCGAGGTTCCGGCCCGCGCGATGGACGAAGCGGAGGCCAAGGCGTTTCTGAACGCGCTCGGGATCCGCACACCACCGAGCCGGGTGTGCACGTCCCTGGCGGAGGCCAGGCAGGCGCTCCGGGAGCTGGGCGGTGCGGTCGCGGTGAAGATCCTCGATGCCGGCGTGCTGCACAAGACCGAACTCGGCGGCGTGCATCTCGGCGTACGCACCGAGGAGGAACTGGCCGAAGCGGTGCGCGCTCTGACGGCCATCGGCGCGCAGCGCTACCTGGTCGAGTCCATGGCCCCGTCCGGCGTCGAGCTGGTCGTGGGCGCCCGCCGCGATCCGCTGTTCGGGCCCGTCGTCCTCGTCGGACTTGGCGGGACCGCCGCGGAAGCGCTCGCCGACGTGTCCATCCGGGTGGCCCCGGTCAACGCCGCCGAGGCCGCGGCCATGCCCGGCGAACTGGCAGGCAGCGCTCTGCTGGACGGGTGGCGGGGGAGCCCGGCGCTGGACCGCGACGAACTCGCACGGATCGTGGCCGCGCTCGGCGCAGCCCTGGTGGCCGCGCCGGATCTGGAGGAGATTGACATCAACCCGTTACGCGTGACCGGCTCCGGACTGCTGGCGCTGGATGCCGTGGTGACCTCGAGACAGGAGGAATCGTGAAGACTGAGGCCATATCTCCTACCAGTGCCGGGACGGTGCCCTGGCCGCCGGAGGTCGCCGCACGCTACCTCGCCGAGGGTTACTGGGAAGGCAAACCGCTCGCTGAGCACGTCCTCGCGCAGGCCGACGCGACGCCGGACGCGGTGGCCGTGGTCGACGGCGCGATGCGGCTGACGTATGCGGAGCTCGTGGCGCGGGCCGATGGTGCCGCGCTCCGCCTGCGCGAACTCGGGCTGCGGCCCGACGACCGGATCGTGGTCCAGCTACCGAACGGCTGGCAGTTCATCGTGCTGACGCTCGGCTGCCTGCGGGTGGGCGTGGTGCCGGTGATGGCCCTGCCCGCACACCGCAGCCACGAGCTCACCTACCTCGCCGAGCACGCCGAGGCCAAGGCCATCGCGGTGCCCGGGGTGATAAAGGACTTCGACCACGAAGCGATGGCTCATCGGATCGCCGAGGACAGCGCCACCGTCGAGCACGTCCTCGTTGCCGCCGGCGAACCGCGCGAACACAGCGTCGACCTTCGAGCGTTGTGCGCACCCGCTGAGCACCCCGCGCAGGCCCGCGCGGAGATCGACCGTGCGGCGCCGGATCCAAGTAGCGTCGCGGTGTTCCTGCTCTCCGGCGGCACCACCGGACTACCGAAGCTGATCGCCCGCACCCACAACGACTACACCTACAACGCCAAGCGGGCGGGCGAGGTGTGCGGGTTCGGGCCGGACACCGTCTACCTCGGCGTGCTGCCGCTGTCGCACAACTTCCCGCTCGCCTGCCCTGGCATCTTCGGTGCCTTCCTGGTCGGCGGGCGGGTTGTGGTCGCGTCGTCGCCGGATCCGGCCAAGGTCTTCGACCTGATCGAGCGCGAACGGGTCACCGTCACCGCGGTGGTCCCGGCCGTGGCCCAGCGGTGGCTGGAGTTCGCCGACGGGGGCGACGGTCACGATCTGAGCTCCCTGCGTGTGCTGCAGGTCGGTGGTGCGCGCTTCGCCGACGAGGTGGCGCGCCGGGTCAAGCCGGTGCTCGGCTGCACGCTGCAGCAGGTGTTCGGGATGGCCGAGGGGCTGCTCAACTACACCCGGCTCGACGACCCGGACGACGTCATCGCGCAGACCCAGGGCAGGCCGATGTGCGCGGCGGACGAGATCAAGGTCGTCGACGAGTTCGACCGGGCCGTAGGTGTGGGGGAGCCAGGGGTGCTGCTCACGCGCGGCCCTTACACGCCGCGCGGCTACTACCGGGCGGCCGAGCAGAACGCGAAGGCGTTCACCGACGACGGCTGGTACCGCACCGGCGACATCGTGCGGCTACGTCCGGACGGCAACCTGGTGGTAGAGGGCCGCGACAAGGACATGATCAACCGGGCGGGGGAGAAGGTCTCCGCCGAAGAGGTCGAGAACTTCGCCTACCAGCTCCCCGGCGTGAGCCTCGCCGCCGCGGTCGCCATGCCCGACCCGGACGTGGGGGAGCGCGTGTGCCTCTACGTCGTCCCTCAGCCAGGCGGAAGCGTCGTGCTGGACGACGTGCGCGCAGTGCTGGAGCAGGCGGGCGCGGCGCGGTTCAAGTGGCCGGAACGCCTGGTCATCGTGGACGACCTCCCGACGACGAAGGTCGGAAAGATCGACAAGAAGACGCTTCGCGCCGACATCGCACGGCGGATTCAGCAGGAACAGGCTTGACCGACACCGAAGTGGGGCCAACGCTTCGGTAGCCGCATCGAGACGTCGACGCGGCCCTGGTGAACCTGCTGACCTGGGCCCGCACCGGCAAGCCGACCCTGATGTACCCACACCTGCCGTCTCTTATCAGATGTGATATCATCGGCAGATGTCTGACGTAGATGGTCATGCGTTGAGCGAGGCGAGCCCTGAGCTGGTCGTCGTGTTGGAGTCCGCCGCACGCCTCCAAGGGCTCGTGCCCGACGCCGTGCTCGTGGGGGGCTCAGCGGCCGCGTTATATGCGGGCCATCGCGATTCGTACGACCACGATCACGTACTCGAAGACTTGCGCGGCCGGTTCGACATGGTTTTGGAGGCGCTTGAGTCGGAGGGTGAGTGGGTCACCAATCGCGTCCGTCCCGGCAAGATCATTCTCGGGCAGCTGGGCGATATCGAGGCCGGTGTCCGGCAGATGATGCGAACCCGGCCGCTGGAGACGGCCGAGATCTCCCTTCCATCTGGCATGACGTTGCGGGTGCCTACGTTCGAGGAAACGTTGCGGGTCAAGGGTTTTCTCATCGTGCGGCGCAATCAGACCCGGGATTACCTCGACGTCGCGGCGTTGGCTGATCGTGCCGGCAGGCAGATCGCGGCGGAGGTTCTGGCCGCGATCGATGACTACTATTCGGATCAGCACGGTGCCGGTCGTGGTGTCGCGGCGCAACTCGCGCGCCAGCTTGCGGATCCGCGGCCGAAGGACGTGTCAGTGACTCGTCAACTCGGTGAGTACCGCAATCTCGCGCCGCGGTGGATTGAGTGGAACGAAGTTCGGTCGGTTTGCAAAGGCATCGCTGCGGCGATGTTGCTGGTCGAGGAGTAGCACCATGGCGTTGGCCTTTCGGAACCTCACGATTTCGCCGGGTGCTCCGGTGGCGCGCTGGCCGACGGAGGCTGTCCAGATCGCGCTGGAACGGGGCGATCTGGATGACTGGCGCCGGATTGTTGGCGAGTTGAAGCGGGACCCTTGGGGGCGCACCGCCCGGCAGGTGGAGGAAGTGCTGAGCTATTCGCGCCCGTACGGCATCGCCGAGGCGATTGAGACGGTGCTGGCTTGGATCCGTGCTGACGTCGAGGCCGGCGAGCGGGAGCAGGTGGCGGCGGACGTACGGGGCGCTATCGCCATGTCTGGACTGAGCCGGGCGGATTTCGCGTCGCGCATCGGTACGTCGGCGTCGCGACTGTCGACATATGCGACTGGGAAAGTGACGCCATCGGCGACGCTATTTCTGCGCATCAGGAGACTCGCCGATCTGCTCGGTCAACGCTGACCACGGTTACCGGGTCGACCGCCCTCGGCGGTCACGGCAAGACCCTCGGCTACTACCTGCTCACTCTCGAACTCGTGGCACCTTGCCTTGGCCTCCGTGGAGCCGAATCGGACATTGGCTCCGCAGCTGCCCTGAAGGCAACGGTAGCTGCACGCCGTCAACCTGCGTAGACGCGTAGGTCGGAACGCTGCGGGGCGGCGTTCGTCTGACTGTCCGCCAAGGCGGTATCGGATGCCAGTGCCAGGGTGCAGAGACGCAGCTCACGGCCGTCGGGGTCGTGCAGCAGCGGCAGTACCCAGCCGTTCGCCGAGAGGTGGACACCGCCGTGGGATTGCCCGAGAGCGGACAGGTGCCGGGCGAGACCTTCGATGGCCTGCCGGTCGGGCACGGCGATCACGAAGGAGTCGAACCGGGCGGCCATGGCCGCACCCTCCGGGTCGAGCCGCAGGGCGAGCTCGGGCCCGCCTTGAGGATGGGACAGGTGGGCACCGGTGACCTGCCCATCGTCTATCAGCTCGAACCTGACGCGGTAGCCCAGCCGCGTGCGATCCCAGTGGGCCGACCGTGCCACCTCGGACACCGGCAGTGTCACGCGGCAGATCCCGGCCAGGACCGGCGCTTCCTCCGACACGATGCTCACCTCACCTCTCACCGCCTGCGGCTTGATGACCACGAAGCTACGACCGGACCGATCGGGGGGAGAGCTGCCGCGCATAGGCGCACCCAGCGGTTCGGTTCGGATTCGGTGGGTACAGCGGTGTGCGTGGTCCAGGCCATGACTGCCTCCTCGTTGTAACACCCACCACGATCACCGGCCGCGGTTCCCGTGGATAGGGAGCGGATACCGGTTGATCCGGGGGAACGCCCGGTCCACCCAGGAAGGATCTCCCGGGACAACGGGACGTTTCAGGCGCACACTGATGCGCATGAACAGTGTCGCCGCGGCCGCCTGGACTCGCGTGCTCGCCGCGGGCCTGGCCACGGTCGTGGTGGCGGAGATCCTGGGCCGCTGTCGCATTGAGCGTGGTGCTCGGCTGGTCGCTCGCCCTAGCGCTCGAGACCTTCGTAGTCACCAACTCCGCGATC
>WHSS01000204.1 GCA_009379975.1 Actinophytocola sp. | reverse complement strand
TCATACGTCTCAGCCTGCAGCCGACGCATCCCGCTCTCGCGTTCGCGCAGCGCGGCGACCAGCTCGGTCTTGTCCTGGCGCCACCACTCGGCACCGGACACAGCAGGACTGATCGGATCGATCACATGTTCGATACTACCAGCCCGCACCGACACTTTTATGTCAACACCCCGCGTGTCGGCGAAAACCCTCGAACCTTCCATGATCAACAGAAGATTCGGCACGCCGGTCACCGAAATGCACCGATCAGTGCCGGTGAACTACCCGCGAGAGTACCGTCACCGCCTATATACATCGCGCCACGGTCTATCGCCTCACTCCGCGCGGCCGCGAGCTCGGCCCCCGCGCTGCGCGCCATGGTGGCCCGGGGTGCGCCGCTGGTCGACCAGCAAGGCACCGACGAGTTCCGCACTCATTGGCTCGCCCTCGCGCTACCGGGGCAGCATGCGATCGAGATCGATGGGCCGCCCGACAAGGTCTTCGCCTATCTGAGCGGTACCGCCGGGGCAGGCACGCCCGAGGGCCTGCGGGTCAAGGGCGCCCGGGACGCCATTCGCCGCCTGCGCGCGGTGTCCGCTCGCAGTCATGCCTCCGAGGCGCGTGTGAGCCGGTAGGCGGCGATCGGGCCGATGCCGCGCACGTGGCGCTTGCCCACCTGGGTTACCGAGTAGCGCGGCTCGGAGGCCAGGGCGTTGGCGAGCTCGTCGGTGGTCAGGATCGTGTTGGCGCCGGTCATGGCGGTCAGCCTGCTCGCGACGTTGACCGTGGTGCCGAACACGTCGCCGAGATGCCGCACGACCGGGCCCAGGGAAACCCCGATGTGCACGCCGGGCACCATGCGGTCGTGGCGGAAGGCCTCGACGAGCCGGAGGGCGATCTCGGCAGTCACATCCGCGTCGTAGGCGACGAACAGCACTTCGTCGCCCAGCAGCTTGATGACGTTGCCACCGCATTCGGCGACGATGTCCGCGGCGCGCCCTTCGAACCGTTCGATCGCTCGAGTCAGGTCCTCGTCGGAGAGTTGGCTGCTCAGCTCAGTGAACCCGGCGATGTCGGCGAAACCGACGCCGAGGGTTGCCGGGACGCGCCCGGCGAGGTCGGGATCCAAGCGGTGGATCGCCGCGCCCATATGGCGGCGCCAGGCGTATCCCAGCAGCCATTCCATGTCCGCGGTCATGTGACGCGCCTTTCGGCCGATGACCGCGGCCCGGTCGTCTTCGTGGATCCCGGCCTGGTCAAGGCGATCGGTGACGAGCTCGACGTGCGAACCCGCCAGCCTCCCCGCGGCGCGACCCAGCAACCTGGTCAGGTGAACCACCTGATGTTCGTCCACCAGGCCGCCGGCGACGAAATCCACCAGCGTGCGCAGCGCCCGGATGTCCGAGTCGGTGAACTCCACGGCGGCGTCGTCGACGTTGGCGAACCCCATCGCGCGCCAGATGCGGCGGGCCCGATGCATCGGTACGCCGACCGCTTCGGCAACCTCTCGTGAGGTGAATCGGCGCGGCTCGCCCAGCACCGGGTCGGCGAGCCTCTCGTCGCCAGGGGTCACCGCAGTCGCACCTCTTCCGATTACCGCGTGTCGCTGAGTGTGCGCGGCGGCCCCGCCTGCCGCGTCCCGGTCAGAAGGTCTTGATCCTGCCAGAGCAGGCCCTCACCGTCGACACGGTGAGCCGACGTTTCGGAGGGCTCGATAGCATCGACACCTGCATCGTTGCCGCACACGGCAAGGTTGCCGCCCGCTGAATCGCGAATCAAGGAGCTCACCGTGTCCCAGCCGTCCCAGGTCGCCCCCGCACCCGCCGAGCGCGTGGTGGTGTCGGCGGGCACTACGGCGGGGTCGGCCGTCCGCGAGGCAGGGCTGCCCGGCAAGGGCCCGGACGCGATCGTCGTGGTCCGTGACGCAGATGGCGCCCTGCGGGACCTCTCCTGGGCGCCGGAGTCCGACGCCGAGGTGGAGCCGGTCGCCGCGAACACCGACGACGGCCGCAGCGTCATCCGGCATTCGTGCGCCCACGTGCTGGCGCAAGCCGTGCAGCAGCAGTTCCCCGAGGCCAAGCTCGGCATCGGCCCACCGGTCAAAGACGGTTTCTACTACGACTTCGCGCTGCCGCATCACTTCACCCCGGAGGACCTGCAGGCGCTGGAGAAGCGCATGAAGCAGATCATCAAGGGCTCGCAGCGGTTCTCGCGCCGGGTACTCGAGTCGGTCGATGCCGCCAAGCAGGAGCTGGCCGACGAGCCGTTCAAAGTCGAACTGGTCGACATCAAGGGCAGCGATGACACTGCGGACACCTCCGAAATTATGGAGGTCGGCGGCGGCGAGCTGACCGTGTACGACAACGTCGACCCGCGCAGCGGTGAGACGAAGTGGGGCGACCTGTGCCGAGGCCCGCACGTGCCCACCACCAAACACATCCCGGCGTTCAAGCTCACTCGCGTCGCGGCGGCGTACTGGCGCGGCGACGAGAAGAACCCGCAGCTGCAGCGCATCTACGGCACCGCGTGGGAGTCCGGCGAGGCGCAGGAGCACTACCTGGAACTGCTCGCGGAGGCGGAGCGCCGGGATCACCGCAAGCTCGGCTCCGAGCTCGACCTGTTCAGCTTCCCGGACGAGATCGGCTCCGGCCTGGCGGTCTTCCACCCCAAGGGCGGCGTCATCCGGCGGGCGATGGAGGACTACTCCCGGCGCAAACACGAGGCCGCGGGCTACGAGTTCGTCTACTCGCCGCACATCACCAAGTCCGCGCTGTTCGAGACCTCGGGGCACCTCCAGTGGTACGCCGACGGGATGTACCCGGCGATGCACCTCGACGCCGAACACCACGACGACGGCACCGTCCGAAAGCCCGGCCAGGACTACTACCTCAAGCCGATGAACTGCCCGTTCCACAACTTGATCTACCGGGCGCGCGGCCGGTCCTACCGGGAACTGCCGCTGCGGCTCTTCGAGTTCGGTTCGGTGTATCGCTACGAGAAGTCCGGCGTCGTGCACGGCCTGACAAGGGTGCGCGGCATGACGCAGGACGATGCCCACATCTACTGCACGCCGGAGCAGTTGCAGGACGAGCTGAAGTCGCTGCTGACCTTCGTGATCGACCTGCTGCGCGACTACGGCCTCGACGACTTCTACCTCGAACTGTCCACCCGCAACGAGGACAAGTTCGTCGGCACCGACGAGGGTTGGGCGGAGGCGACCGAGGCGCTGCGAGTCGCTGCCGACGCCAGTGGCCTGAGCCTGATCGACGACCCCGGCGGCGCGGCGTTCTACGGCCCGAAGATCTCGGTGCAGGCCAAGGACGCGCTGGGCAGGACCTGGCAGATGTCGACGATCCAGGTCGACTTCAACCTGCCGGAGCGCTTCGAGCTGGAGTACACCGCATCTGAAGGCTCGCGGCCGCGCCCCGTGATGATCCACCGGGCGCTGTTCGGGTCTATCGAGCGGTTCTTCGGCGTGCTCACCGAGCACTACGCCGGGGCGTTCCCCGCGTGGCTGGCGCCGGAGCAGGTGGTCGGCATCCCGATCGCCGACGAGCACGTGGCGCACCTGCTCGACGTGCGGAAGGCATTGCGGGCCAGAGGCATCCGAGCCGAGGTCGACATCAGTGACGACCGGATGCAGAAGAAGATCCGTAACCACACCACGCAGAAGGTGCCGTTCATGCTCCTCGCGGGCGGCAAGGACGTCGAGGCGGGCGCGGTGTCGTTCCGCTTCCGGGACGGTACGCAGATCAACGGGGTCGCGGTGTCCGCCGCCGTCGACGCCATTGCGAGCTGGATCGACCGCAGGGAGAACGCATCGCCGACTGCGGAGACCGTGGAGAAGATCCTGGCGTGAATGAGCCGATCGAGTTTGTCGCCCAGGACGGCGTAGGGGAGGCGGACGCCCTGCAGCGGCTCTGGACACCGCATCGGATGGCCTACATCAAGGGCGAGAACAAGCCCGAGCATGATGAGCCGCGGGGCTGCCCGTTCTGCCGGATCCCGGAGATGTCCGACGACGAGGCGCTGATCATCGGCCGCGGGCGTGAGGTGTATGCGGTGCTCAACCTCTACCCGTACAACCCGGGGCATCTGATGGTGGTGCCGTTTCGGCACGTCGCCGACTACACCGACCTGACCGCGAGCGAGACGGTCGAGGTCGCCGAGTTCACGCAGCAGGCCATGCGCACGGTGCGGGCGGTCTCCGCCGCGCACGGGTTCAACCTCGGCATGAACCAGGGCGTGATCGCCGGGGCGGGCATCGCCGCGCACCTGCACCAGCACCTGGTTCCCCGCTGGGGCGGCGACTCGAACTTCATGCCCATCATCGGCCACACCAAGGTGCTGCCGCAACTCCTCGCGGAAACCCGCAAGCTCCTCGCCGACGCCTGGGTCACCGGCTAGCCGCACCGCCTTGTCGCGATTCATAGGTCGGGGCGTCCTCACGGCAACGTGAACTACGTATCGCTGATATGTCTCGCGCTCTGGTCCATCCGCCGATCAACTCGTTGTGGCAATGCCATGCTCTCCAAACGTAGGACCCGGCGGTGAGCAGACATCCGCGACCACCCTTCGGGCGGCCCCATCTGTCTGCTGGCGGATGGCCCAACCGCTAGGCTGACCTCGCCCGTTCCTTCCACCGAAGAGGCCGTATAGCCGATGCTCAACGTCTTCGCCCGCGACTCCATCGCGCGAGTTGTCGACCCGATCGGTGCCGTACTGGTCCGCGCGGGCCTGACGCCGAACGCGATGACGCTGATCGGCACCGTGGGTGCGATCGTCGGTGCGCTGGTCTTCTTTCCCCGTGACATGTTGCTCTGGGGCACGTTCACGGTGTGGGGCTTCGCGATGCTCGACATGCTCGACGGTGCGATGGCCCGCGCCACCGGCAAGGGCACGCCGTTCGGCACGGTGCTGGACGCCACCTGCGACCGGCTCACCGACGGCGCGGTGTTCGCCGCGATCGCCTGGTGGTGCTTCACCGTGGACGACGACCTGCCCGCGGCAGGAGCCGCCCTCTTCGTGCTGGTGATCGCGCAGGTCACGTCGTATATCAAGGCGCGCGCGGAGGCCTCTGGCCTGCGTGCGGACGGTGGCTTGATCGAACGGGCGGAACGCTTGATCATCGCGCTGGTCGGGACGGGCCTGCACGGCTTCGGCGTGCCCCACGCCATCGAAATCTCGCTGTGGTTGCTGGCGGCGTTGTCGCTGCTCACGCTGATCCAGCGGGCGCTGTCCGCGATCACGTCGGCACGGGAGGCCGCCCAGTGAGCTCGCTGACCGAACGCCTCACGGACACCGGATTCGCCGTCGGCTGGCGTGCGGTGCGGATGCTGCCAACCAAGATGGCAGACACCCTCTTCAGCGTCGGCGGTGACATCGCGGCCGCGCGCGGCAAGGGGGGCGTCGCGCAGTTGCGCCGCAACCTGGCCCGGGTGGTGCCGCAGGCGGGCCCCGACGAGCTTGACGAGCTGACCAAGAAGGCGATGCGTTCCTACGCGCGTTATTGGCAGGAGGCCTTCCGGCTGCCGTCGATGGATCTCGATGACATAGCCCAGCGCTTCGGCGCCGGTGTCGAGGGCGCGGAGAACCTCGACGCGGCGCTCCGGGCGGGCAACGGCGCGATCCTCTCGCTGCCCCACAGCGGCAACTGGGACGCGGCCGGCGTCTGGGTCGCCAAGACCTACGGCCAGTTCACCACGGTCGCGGAGCGGCTCAAGCCGGAGTCGCTATATCAGCGGTTCGTGGACTATCGCGAGTCGCTCGGCTTCGAGATCCTGCCGTTGACCGGGGGAGCGCGGGCCTTCCCACTCCTGGCGCAGCGGCTGCGCGACAACAAGATCGTCTGCCTGCTGGCGGATCGCGATCTCACGAAGTCGGGCGTGCCGGTGTCGTTCTTCGGTGAGGACACCCGGATGCCGGCAGGGCCCGCCTGGCTTGCCGCGCGCACCGGTGCCGCGCTGCTGCCGATGACCACCTGGTTCACCGAGGACGGGTGGGGCATGCGCATCCATCCGAGGGTCCGGGTCAACGGCCGGGAGGAGATCGCGGCCGCCACCCAACTCCAGGCCGACGTGTTCGCCGGCGACATCGCGGGCCACCCCGCCGACTGGCACATGCTGCAGAAACTGTGGCTCTCGGACCTCTCCGACGAGCGCCGGGAACGACTCGATGCCGCGGGTTCCGGTGAACAGTGAAGATCGGCATCGTCTGCCCGTACTCGTTCGCCGTTCCCGGTGGCGTACAGGGCCACGTGGTCGACCTCGCGAAAGCGCTGCTCGTCCGCGGTCATGAGGTCTCGGTGCTCGCTCCCGCCGCGGCCGACACCGAACTGCCGCACTTCGTGCACCCGGCGGGCAGGGCGGTCGGCGTCCCGTTCAACGGCTCGGTCGCGCGGCTGCAGTTCGGACCGGTGTCCTACGCGCGGGTGCGCCGCTGGATCCTGGACAACGACTTCGACGTGCTGCACCTGCACGAACCGGTGGTGCCGAGCCTGTCGATGCTCGCGCTGAAGGTGGCCGACGGGCCGATCGTGGCGACCTTTCACCTCTCGACGCCGAGGTCGCGGACGATGCTCGGCTTTCGCCCGATGCTGCGACCGCTGTTCGAGAAGATCACCGCCCGCATCGCGGTGTCGGTGCTGGCGCGGCGGGTGCAGGTCGAGCACCTCGGCGGCGACGCGGTCGAAATCCCCAACGGTGTCGATGTGCCGTTCTATGCGCAGGCGACGCCGCTGCCGGGTTATCCGCGCCAGGGCGGGACCATTGGCTTCGTCGGCCGCTTCACCGAGCCACGCAAGGGCATGCCGGTGCTGCTGGACGCGATGCGGCGACTGCTGGTCGACTTCGATGAGCTGCGGCTGCTGGTGGTCGGCGGCGGGGAAGCCGAGGAGCTTCACGAGCAGGCCGGGCCCGAACTGGCCGAACGCATCGACCTGCTCGGCCAGGTGGACAACGAGACCAAGGCCCGTGCGCTGCGCAGTGCCGACATCTACTGCGCACCGAACCTCGGCGGCGAAAGCTTCGGCATGATCCTGACCGAGGCGATGGCGGCAGGCACACCGGTCGTCGCCAGCGCGCTCGACTCGTTCCGGCGGGTGCTCGACGACGGCAACGCCGGGGTGTTGACGCCGACCGGCGACGCGGACGCGCTGGCCGCGGCGTTGCGGAAGCTCCTGACCGATCAGGCTCGGCGGCAGGAACTTTCCGCGGCGGGCTCCGAGCGAGTCGCTCGCTACGACTGGGCGACGGTCTGCGACCAGGTGGTGCGGGTTTATGAGGCCGCCGTCGCGGCCGATCCACGCCGAGTCGGCGAGGCCGCCGTCCGGCAGGACATCGCGGAGGGCGAGTCGTGACCACGACGACCCTGCTGCTCATCCTCACCGTGCTGTTGCTGCTCGCGCTGATCGTCGGCGGCCTGCTGGTGTCCACCGCGAACCGGCTCGACCGGCTGCATGTGCGCACCGACGCCGGCTGGGCCGCGCTCGACGCGGCCATGGCACGGCGCGCCGTGGTGGCCCGCGCCGTCGCGGTCGGCGGCCCGCCAGGACCGATCGCCGCCCGCCTCCGCGCCGCGGCCGATCACGCGGAATCGGCGCCTCGGGGCGAACGGGAGAGCGCCGAGAACGAGCTCACCCGGCTCCTCGCGAAGGTCGACCGCAGCGCGCTATCTGACGTCCTCACGAGGGAGCTGCGTGATGCCGAGCATCGCCTGGTGATCGCCCGGCGGGTGCACAACGACGCGGTGCGGGACACGCTCGCGCTGCGGCGGCGGCGCAAGGTGCGTTACTTCAAGCTCGCGGGCAGCGCGCCGCCACCGGCGTACTTCGAGATCGCGGAGCCGGATTAGCGGTTCGGGCCGGGCGAGCTGGCCGGGTGGACCAAGGTGCCATCGGGTACCGGATCGGTGCCCGCGGCCACCTCGGGCCCGCTCGCCGCGACCAGACTATGGCGTGCCGTGAAAGTTGCGTAGAACTACTCACGGCCGATCTTCGGCGCGCTCCGTCTGATGTGCATAACATGATGTACTGATCCGCTCGCGGAGGGTGAGGAACGATGCCGGATATCGCGGTGGGGCCACGATCGTTGCGCGAGGCGGCGAAGGCGGCAGATGATGCCGCTTCGCAGGTGCGCGAGCTGGACCTGTCTGAGGTTGCGGAATTGACTGCCGCGTTACCGGACACCCGGGTGGCCGGGTACGCGAACATGCTGAGTGCTCACTTGGAGCGGACAAGGCGCACGTGGTCCAAGGCGATGAGCGAGTACGGCAAGAAACTGGTGGTCGTGGCGGATCGATACGAGGCCGACGACGCGGCGATCGAAGCTGACTTCGGCGGCAATGGGATCC
>WHSS01000061.1 GCA_009379975.1 Actinophytocola sp. | reverse complement strand
GTGCGCATTCGTCGTCACGACCATGAAGCGAGGTACGAGTACCTTGCTCGTGCAACACGAACCGGCCTCTTCCTGGTCAACGTGTGATAGGCAAGGGTCGTTGACATGAACGGAGTCCTCCTCGGTGATCGTGGTGTCCTGCCACCCGGGTAGCGACAACACTTCCATGTCACGAAACGGGCCGTCCTTCACCGGCACAGGGCCCACCACGTCGCGGGGAAGGAACAGTATCCCCGCGGCGGAACCGGCCTGCACGAACGTCGTCACCACACCATGATATCGAACATGTATTCGACGTCGTGGTATTTACCGGCGCGTGTCGACCCCAGCTTCGCTCGTGAGTGAAAAACCGTGCCCCGGCACGCTTGATCACTCACGACCCGCCCGTCGGCCCGATTGTTGACAGTGACGGAGTAAGCACTTAGCGTTTTTGTAGATGAATCGTCAGGTTTTTTAACTGAGATCTCTGGGTTCACGCCGGGGTTGGTGACCATCGTGCCGGGGCGATGGTCGGCGCGACGGGGCGTGACATCAGGGGGCGCTCACGTCTCAACGGGGTTTTGGTGAACGACACGGACAGCCGACTGGTCGCGGATCTCGCGCTCGAGCGTCAGCAGCGATACAACGCCGAGCACGCGAGCCGCATACAACTGATACGCCTGGTCGTCGCGGTGGTGGCGGTCATCGCCGCGACCACCGCGGTGTTCTTCATGGCACATCCCAGCATGTCGGAACCGCTCGCCAACCCCGGAAACCCGGCGCCATCCTCGACTCAACCGGCCGCCACCGAGGACTCCGAACCGGCGGGCTCGTCGCCGAATGCCAGAGGGAACATCCCGAAGAAGCTCGGCGAGTCGGCGGGATTCGGCTCGGTGACCTCGCCGATTCAGAACACCTTCTCGATCGAGCGCATCACCCTCGACCCACCTTGCTCGCCGCAAGGGACCCGGCCGGACTCCGGCCATACGATCCTGCTCCACGTCGAGGTCAACACCGGCCCCGACGCCGAACGGGCGGGGATGCTGGGGCGGATCCTCGCCCCGGGTTTCTTCTCCGCGATCGGGCCCGACGGTGTCTCGCACGACGCTTGGCCGGGTGCGTGCACCGACCCTGCTGACCGGCTGCCTGAGGACTTCGGCGTCAACCAGACTTATGCCGGGACCATCGAACTGAACCTGCCCATCTCGGCGGGAACGCTGGTGCTAGCAGGCGATATGACCAACGCGGCAGGCTGGGAATGGGCGTTTTGAGGGCGTATGTCAAAGTCCGTTTCCCGCCGGTATCTCCCCGCGGCATGTGTCGTTAGTCACAACATGAGACCACTTCGCGACGGAGGTAGTGATGACCTACGAAGCAGCGTTCGAAGATCTTGTCGATTCGCCGGCTGACCCGGATGACCTCGACGGCGTTGACGTCGACGGGACATTCTGCATCGAGTGCGGCGACCCCATGGAGACGGCGGGCGTCTGCGAGGAATGCCAGGAACTGCTCGACGCTCCTGACACCGATACCACCTCCCCCAACGCGGCCTGACGGTCGCGAACGTCAGCTCGCCTGGTGCCGGTAGTACCTGGTGTCGGCGGGCGGCGGCGGGGTATTGCCGAGGATGAGGTCGGCTGCCTTCTCGGCAAGCATGATGACTGGGGCGTAGATATTGCCGTTGGTGAGATACGGCATCGCGGAGGCGTCGACGACGCGGAGCCCTTCGACGCCGTGTACCCGCATGCTTGTCGGGTCGAGGACGGACATGTCGTCGGTTCCCATGCGCGCGGTGCAGGACGGGTGATAGGCGGTCTCGGCGTCCTTGGCGACCCAGTCGAGGATCTCTTCGTCGGTCCGCACCTCCGGCCCGGGCGAGAGCTCGCCGCCGTCGTAGGACTTGAAGGCGGGCTGGGCGAGGATGTCGCGGGCGACGCGAATCGCTTCGATCCACTCCTTGCGGTCGTTGGGCGTGGAGAGGTAGTTGAAGCGGAGCGCGGGGTGCGCCTTCGGGTTGGTCGACGTGATCTTGACGTTGCCGCGCACGTCTGAGTACATGGGTCCGATGTGGACCTGGTACCCGTGTTCGGCGTTGACCGGGGTGCCGTTGTAGCGCACCGCGATGGGCAGGAAGTGGAACATCAGGTTGGGGTAGGCGACGGCCTCGTTGCCGCGGACGAAGCCGCCTGCCTCGAAGTGGTTGGTCGCCGCGGGGCCCTTGCGGCTCAGGAGCCATTGCAGGCCGATCTTGGGGCGGTTCCGTAGCTTGAGGGCCGGGTTGAACGAGATCGGCTGCGTGCAGGCGTGCTGGATGTAGACCTCGAGGTGATCTTGCAGGTTCTCGCCGACGCCCGGCAGCGCGTGGACCATGTCGATGCCGAGTGGGGTGAGGTCGTCCGGGTTGCCGACACCGGACAGTTGCAGCAGTTGAGGCGTGTTGATGGCTCCGCCGGCGAGGATGACCTCACCCGCGTTGACGGTGTGAGTGGTGCCCATCCTGCGGTATTCGACGCCGGTGGCCCGGGTGCCGTCGAAGAGCACGCGATTGACGTGGGCGAAGCACTGCAGCGTGAGGTTGGGCCGGTGCTTGATGGGGTGGTAGTAGGCGCGGGCGGCCGAGTAGCGGCGGCCTTCGCGGATGGCGCGGTCGAAGCGGGCGAAACCCTCTTGCTGGTAGCCGTTGACGTCGTCGGTGAGCGGATAGCCTGCTTGCTGAGCGGCTTCCAGGAAGGCGCCGAAGAGGGGGTTCTCGGCGGGGCCACGTTCCAGCCAGAGCGGGCCGTCGTCGCCCCGCCACTCGTCGCCGCCCGCGAGGCAGGTCTCCATACGCTTGAAGTAGGGCAGGCAGTGGGCGTAGTCCCAGCTTTCCATGCCGTCGTCGGCGGCCCAGCGCTGGAGGTCCATGGGGTTACCGCGCTGGAAGATCATGCCGTTGATGGAGCTCGAGCCGCCGAGGACCTTGCCGCGGCCGTGGGAGACGCGGCGCCCGCCCATGTGAGGTTCGGGCTCGGAGACGTACTTCCAGTCGTAGAACCGGTTGCCGATGACCATGGTCAGCGCGGCGGGCATGTGGATGAACACGTCCCAGATCCAGTCCGGCCTGCCTGCTTCGAGCACCAGGACGCGGTTACTGGGATCGGCGGAGAGCCGGTTCGCCAGCACACAGCCGGCGGAGCCGCCGCCGACGATGATGAAGTCGTAGTCTTCGCTGCCCATCAGTTGACTCCTGCTTCGTCGGCGCCGTGGCCGAACCAGCGCATGGGGGCGGGGTTGATGTTGTGGTAGATGTGCTTGGCCTCGCGGTATTCGTCGAGGCCGGTGGGGCCGAGTTCGCGGCCGATGCCGGACTTCCCGAACCCGCCCCATTCGGCCTGCGGCAGATACGGGTGGTAGTCGTTGATCCAGATGGTGCCGTGGCGTAGCGCGCCCGCGACGCGTTGCGCCACCGAGCCGTCGCTGGTCCACACCGCACCCGCCAAGCCGTATTCGGTGTCGTTGCCCAGTTCGACGGCTTCGGCTTCGGTTCGGAAGCGTTCCACCGTGACAACCGGACCGAACACTTCCTCGCGCACGATGGTCATGTCGCGGGTGCAGTCGGCGAAGATCGTGGGCCGCAGGAAAAATCCGTCGCGTAGTGCCGCCTCGTCCGGCCGCTTGCCGCCGGCGACCAGCCGGGCACCTTCGTCGATCGCGCCCGCGATATAGCCCTCCACCTTGGCCCGGTGTGCCTCGGAGACCAGCGGACCGCATTCGGCGTCCGGATCGAGGCCGTTGCCCAGCCGGATGGCCTTGGCGCGGCGGGCGAGTTCGGCGACGAACTCGTCGTGGATGGCGTCTTCGACGATCAGCCGGGCGCCTGCCGAGCAGACCTGGCCGGAATGCACGAACGCCGCTGCCAACGCGTAGTCGACCGCGGTGTCGAAGTCGGCGTCGGCGAAGACGATGTTGGGGTTCTTGCCGCCGAGTTCGAGCGCGATCTTCTTCACGCCCGTCGCGGCCGCCGCCATGATCCGCTGCCCAGTGGCCAGGCCGCCGGTGAAGGACACCATGTCGACTCCGGGGTGAGACACCATCGCCGCGCCGACGTTCGGGCCGTCGCCGAGGACGAGGTTGACGACGCCCGCGGGCACCCCCGCCTCCGCCAGCAACCGTACGAAAGCGATCGTCGACATCGGGGTCACCTCGCTGGGCTTGATCACCATGGTGTTGCCCGCCGCCAGCGCGGGGGCGACCTTCCACGACATCTGCAGCAGCGGGTAGTTCCACGGCGCGATCAACGCGCATACCCCGACCGGCTCATACACGACCCGGCTCATCACCCCGGCGTCGCCGGTGTCGACCACCCGGCCGGCGTGCCCGTCGGCGATCCCGGCGTAATAGCGAAACACCGCTGTGACGTCGTCGATGTCGATGCCGCCCTCGTTCAGCGTCTTACCGGTGTCCAGGCTTTCGATCCTGCCCAGCTCCGCGCGATCCCGTACCAGCAGATCGGCCACCCTGCGCAGCAACTCGCCACGCTCCCGCGCGGTAGTCGCCCGCCACGGACCGGCGTCGAAGGCACGCCGCGCGGCGGCCACCGCCACCTCGACGTCGGTGCCGCTCGCCTCCGACACCCGGGCCAGTTCGCTGCCGTCGGCCGGATTGAGCACAACCCGGTCCGGTGCACCGTCCGACGGCGAGACCCAGGTCCCGTCGATGTAGAGGTCTGTCATGCCGTGAGGTCCATCCTGTTCGGGTAGTACGACGACATCGGTGTGCCGGGCGTCATACACTTTGCGTACATTAGTACACGTTACATGTACCACTGTCCATACTTACCTCGATAGTGGCGAACCTCGCCTAGGTACGCTGCACCAGTGAGCGGTGATCACATCGGTAAGGGGGTGTCCGCGGCGATGGCTACCACCAAGAGCGCCGGCGGTAAGCGGCTGCGCGGGCCGAACGATCCTGACCGGCGCAACCGGATCGCCCGCGCGGCCATAGCGGTCATCGCCGAGCGCGGCATCGACGCACTGACCCACCGCACGGTCGCCGCGGTCGCGGGCGTACCGCTCGGTTCGACGACGTATCACTTCGCGAGCCTCGACGACCTTGTGGCAGTGGCCCTGGACGAGGCGGCCCAAGGCAGTGTGGCCCAGCTCCGCGCGTGGGATGAGCGCATCGGGCCGGATGCCGATCTGGCGGACGCGCTCGCCGACTTCGTCCTCGCGTCCCTTGCCGAGCAGCGGGAACACACCATCGCCGAGTACAACCTCTACGCCCTCGCGTTGCAGCGTCCGTATCTGCGCCCGGCGGCCGCGGCCTGGGACAACGCCCTGGCGGAGGTCTTCATCTCCCGTACCGACCCGCTGACCGGCCGGATGATCGCCACGCTGACCTGCGGATTGCTCATGCAGGCGGTACTCACCGACGAGCTGCCGGCCCGTGCGGATATCGAAGCGATGTTCCAGCGGGCGCTGGAGCGCCGGTTGTGAGCGCCGGGGACGGTGAGCGTGGAGCGTAAGCAGCTCGAGTACTTCCTCGCCATCGCCAGCCACGGCAGTTTCACGAGCGCGGCCCATTCGTTGCGGGTCGCGCAGCCGTCGCTGTCCTACGCCATCCGCGTGCTGGAACGGGAGGTCGGTGCTCCGCTGTTTCGCCGCCTCGGTCGCGGGGTGGTGCTGACCCCGATGGGGGAAGCGCTGCTCACGCCCGCCCGGCAGGTACTGCACGACTTCACCCGGCTACAGACCACCGCGCAGCAAGTGACCGGACTGGTCTCCGGCAGGGTCGACATCGTCGCGGTGACCACCCTTGCCGTTGACCCGCTTGCCACCTACGTCGGCGCGTTTCGAAGCCGGTATCCCGGTGTCGAGTTCAGCGTCGTCGACCCGGAGAACGCTGCCGCCGTCATCGACGTCGTCCGCCGCGGGCAGTGCGAGCTGGGGCTGACCGAGCACGGCATCTCCACCGTCGGCATGCGGGTGCTCGAACTGCCGCGGCAGGACGTCCTTGCCGTGCTCCCTTCGGCCGCGGCGCGGCCCGCTTCGGGCGTCCTCACCGTGGCGGAACTCGCCAGGCTCGACTTCGTCACCACGCCTCGCGGTACTACGACGAGGAACGTGCTGGAGGACGTCATCGCGATGGTGGGAGCGCCGCCGCGCATCGCGGTGGAGTGCACGCACCGCGCCGCGATAGTGCCGCTGGTCCTTGCCGGAGCGGGTGCCACCCTGCTGCCGCGCCGGCTCGCCCGCGACGCCGCGGCGCTCGGCGCGGTGGTCGTCGGGGTCGATCCGCCGGTGACCCGGCACGGCGTGCTCGTCTGGGCGCCGGGCTCGCTGTCGCCCGCGGCCCAGGCGTTCGTCGATCTGCTGGCGAGCTGGTCCGCCGAGGGCGACGATTCGGATTCGAGCGGCACGACTGAGTGAGTGTGACACTCGAACCATAGGTCGGGCCGGGTGTCACGCTCACCCAACCCTCCGCGCGCCGCCGCAGGGTCACCGGCGGTCTCTGCTATAGAGAGCCTCTATCGGAGCTACGTGAAACCGGTCTAGGTCGGCGGCGGTCCAGCCATTGCCCGCCCTATTTGCCTGTGCCACTGTTAGGTGCGGGTGAAATTACCGGTATTCGCGGATGAATATCCGACATATGAAAAGCGTGCCGCAGGGGGAGAGAGTCGCGTTCACCATCACTGCGAAGTGTGACTGGGATCGCCCTTCAGAAAGGATCTAAACGAATGTATCTCCGACCACTGCGGGTAGCTGCTGTGTTATTCGCGACGCTCACGCTGGCATTCTCGGCCGCGTGCGGCGAAACCGAAGGATTTGATTCCGGTGACGCGGCGGACAATGAAGTCCGGCTCGTGCAGCAGCCCTGGGAAGACCTCGTCGTCGAAAACGAGATCGTCAGCCAGATCCTGAAAGACCTTGGCTACACAGCCCGCGTCCAGGAACTCTCGGTACCGCTCGGCGCGCAGGCGCTCGTCAACGGCGACGCCGACGTCTACCTCGGCAACTGGTGGCCCAGCCAGGAGCCGGTCTTCGGCAAGCACATCGACTCGGGCAAGGTCGAGGTGACGAGCACGCTCGTCACCGGCACCACCTACGCGCCCGCCGTACCGAAAGCGGTCGCCGACAGGTACGACGTTCACTCGCTCGCCGATTTGAAGGCGAACCGGAAGGTGTTCGGCGGAGAGTTCCTTGGCATCGAACCGGGAACGCCCGGAAATCAATATATCGAAGACGCGATCAAGGGCAATGCGTACGAACTCGGCGACTGGAAGCTGGTCCAGTCGGGTACCCCGGCGATGCTCGCCGAAGTCGAGCGGCGGGTGGCAAGAGACAAGCCGGTCGTCTTTCTCGGCTGGGAGCCGCACTGGATGAATGTCGAGTGGGACCTGGTTTATCTGGAGGATCCGGAGAAGGTGTGGCCGGGCGCCGGTGAGATCCGGATCGTCACGCGCCAGGATTTCGCCTCGGATAACCCGAACGTGGCGCGCCTGCTGTCGCAGATGACGGTAGACCGGGAGACGGCATCGGAGTGGATCTATCAGCTCAGCAAGGAAAATGAGCCCGCCAAGGCTATCGCGAGCGAGTGGATCAAGGATAATCCTGACCAGGTCGCCGCCTGGCTCGAGGGCGTGCAGACCGCGGACGGTGAGCCTGCAGGAGGTTCCCAGTGAGCGCAACATCCGTAATCGAGGTACGAAACCTGAGCAAGGTCTTCGATCTCTCGCCCGATCAGGCGCGTAAGGCGCTCGATGCCGGCGAGGATCGAGCCCAGGCGGTGCGCGAAGCGGGCGGTGTGCTCGCGGTCAACAATGCGTCGTTCACCGTCGAGAGTGGCGAACTGTTCGTCATCATGGGCCTGTCCGGTTCCGGTAAGTCCACGGTGATCCGGATGATCAACCGGCTGGTCGAGCCGACCGCGGGCGAGGTCATCTATGACGGCACCGATATCGGCGGTATGGCACCGCAGCAGCTCCGCGAGCTCCGGAACAAGCGGATCGGCATGGTCTTTCAGCACTTCGCCCTGTTCCCGCACCGCACCGTCCGGGAGAACGCCGCTTACGGGCTGAAGACACGGGGGATATCGCGCCGGGAACGGCTGGAACGCGCCGACCAGGCACTGGAGCAGGTCGGCCTGAGCCACCGGGGCGATGCTTACCCCGACGAGTTCAGCGGCGGCATGAAGCAGCGGGTGGGATTGGCGCGCGCGCTGGCCACCGACCCGGACGTACTGATCATGGATGAGCCGTTCAGCGCGCTCGACCCGCTGATCCGCCGCGCGATGCAGGAGCAGTTGCTCGAACTGCAGGAGAAGTTCCGCAAGACCATCCTCTTCGTCACCCACGATCTCAACGAAGCCATGCGCATCGGTGACCGGATCATGGTGATGAAGGACGGCGAGGTCATCCAGCTCGGTACCGGGCAGGAGATCATCTCGCACCCCGCCAACGACTACGTGGAGGACTTCGTCTCCGACGTCGACCGCACCAGGAGCCTGACGGCAGGCGCCGTCATGCAGTCGCCGTGGCTGACCGCATCCGTCGACGACCAGCCCCCGAAGGTTCTGGCGTGGTTGAACAAGTCACGGGGCGGCGGCGTCTATGTCATCGACGGCGAAGGGCACATCGTCGGCGTCGCCACCGGGGAGCGGCTCAGCGAGGCGGCAGCGAGCGGCAAGACGGACCTGCGGGACTGCGTCGTCGACGACTTCATGACGGTCTCGGACGAGACGCCGATCAACGAGTTCTGCCACCTCACCGGCGGGCACATCGTCCCGCTCGCGGTGGTGGACGGCGACAAGCAGCTGATCGGCGTCGTGCCGAGGGCCAAGGTGCTGCACGCCATCGCCACCGCAGCGGAGGAGACACCCCAACATGCCTAGGATTCCGGTCGGCGACGGTATCGAGTCGGGGCTGCAGTGGCTGGTCGACCACGTCGGGGCGTTCTTCGAGGCGATCTCGGCCATCCTGCTCTTCTGCGTGAACGTCATGTACCAGGTGCTGGCGTCGCCGCCGGAATTCGTGCTCATCGCCATTCTCGCTCTCATCGCGGCGGCGACGGTCCGCAGCATCGGCATGGTCGTGTTCACGGTGCTTGCCTTCGTCCTCGTCGTCGGCATGCAGCTGTGGACCGAGACGCTGCAGACGCTCGCGGTGGTCACCGTCGCCGCCGTGATCTCGGTCCTCATCGGGGTCCCGATCGGCATTCTCGCCGCGAACAGTAGCCGCACCTCCCGTGCGGTCCGGCCGATCCTGGACTTCATGCAGACCCTGCCGGTGTTCGTGTACCTGGTGCCCGCGGTGTTCTTCTTCGGCATCGGCGTGGTGCCGGGGATCGTCGCGACCACGGTCTTCGCGATTCCGCCTGCGGTCCGGCTCACCGAGCTCGGGATACGCCAGGTGGACAGCGAGATGGTGGAAGCCGCTCACGCCTTCGGAGCGCGACGAAATCAGGTGCTGCGCGAGGTCCAGCTGCCGCTCGCCGTGCCGTCGATCATGGCGGGCGTCAACCAGGTGATCATGCTCGCGCTGTCGATGGTGGTCGTCGCCGGGCTCGTCGGCGCGGAAGGGCTGGGGGGCATCGTGGTCAACGGCGTGACCCAGCTCAACATCGGCGTCGCGTTCGAGGGCGGGATCGCGGTGGTCATCCTGGCGATCTTCCTGGACCGCGTCACCAGTGTCTTCGGCACTCGCAGGCAGCGATCGCCCGGCATTCCGGAGTGGATTCGCGGGTTGCTTCGCCGCGATGAGACGCCCAGTAGCGAGCCGGCGCCCGTCTGATCACTCGCATTACATCCGGCGTCCGAGCCGGTAACACCGTTGGCCAGCCGTAGGCGCACGGGCGCTTCCGGCGTGCCCCTGATCGAGCAAGAAAGTGGAGATCCGCTGTGCCCGAACCCCATGTCAGCAGGGAACATCTGCCGATCCCGGACGCGCCGGCCCGCCCGGCGACCTCGCTTGACGTGCGCGACCAGCGCCCGGCATACGAGCCGGTGCAACCGCTGCGGCCGCCGGAGGGCGCGCCCAACGTCGTGGTGGTGCTCATCGACGACATGGGCTTCGGCGCGCCGAGTGCGTTCGGCGGACCGTGCGAGATGCCGACCGCCGACCGGCTCGCCGAAGGCGGCTTGCGCTACAACCGCTTCCACGTGACGGCGATCTGTTCCCCCACCCGGCAGTCGTTGCTGACCGGGCGCAATCACCACTCGGTGGGCATGGGCGCGACAACGGAGATGTCCAGTGCCGCTCCCGGCTACTGCGGAATCCGGCCACGCAGCGCGGCGACGCTGGCTCAGGTGCTGACCCGCAACGGTTACAACACCGGCGCCTTCGGCAAGTGGCACCAGACGCCCGCGCGCGACGTGAGCCCCGCCGGGCCGTTCGACCGGTGGCCGACCGGCGAGGGCTTCGAGAAGTTCTACGGCTTCCTGTGCGCGGAGATGAACCACTGGTACCCGGTGCTCTTCGACGGCACGACGCCGATCGAACCGGAGAAGCGGCCGGAGGACGGCTACCACCTTTCCGAGGACCTGGTCGATCAGGCGATCCAGTGGGTTAATACTCAGCAGACCCTCAAGCCTGACATCCCGTTCTTCGCCTACCTGCCCTTCGGCGCCACCCACGCCCCCTACCACGTACCAAAGGAGTATCGGGACAGGTACAAGGGCAAGTTCGACCACGGGTGGGATCGGCAGCGGGAGATAACGCTGGCGCAGCAGAAGGAAATGGGCGTGGTCCCGCAGGACGCCGAGCTCGCGCCGTGGGCCGATGGCGTGCCTCACTGGGATGAGCTCACCGATGCCGAGCGCCAGTCGGCGGCGTCGCTGATGGAGCTCTACGCCGGCTTCGCCGAGCACACCGACGTCCAGGTCGGGCGGCTGATCGACGCCCTGGAAGAGCGCGGCGTGCTGGACAACACCCTGGTGTTCTACATCTTGGGCGACAACGGCGCGTCGGCGGAAGGCGGCCTCGGCGGCACCCTCAACGAACATCGCTTCGCCAGCGGCATACCGGACAGCGCCGAGTACATCAACGAGCACGCCGAGGCGCTGGGCGACGCGACGACGCACGCGCATTATCCCGTCGGGTGGGCGCTGGCGATGAACACTCCGTTCCAGTGGACCAAGCAGGTGGCGTCTCACTTCGGGGGCACCCGCGACGGGATGGTCGTCCACTGGCCGGACGGCATCTCCGAGCGCGGCGGCATCCGGGATCAGTTCCACCACGTGATCGACGTGATGCCGACGATCCTGGACGTCGCCGGGATTCCGGAACCGACCACAGTGGACGGTATCGCGCAGAAGCCCATTGAGGGCACCAGCATGCGCTACACCTTCAACGATGTCGGCGCCGCAGACCGTTGCACGCTGCAGTACTTCGAGATGGTCGGTAACCGCGGTATCTACCACGAGGGCTGGATGGCGGTCACCCGTCACGGCACGCCATGGGAGATGGTGCAATCCGGTCGCAAGTACTTCGACGACGACGTGTGGGAGCTCTACGACACGAACGTCGACTGGACGCAGGCGCGCGATATTTCCGCCGAGCACCCGGGGAAGCTGCGTGAACTGCAGCAACTCTTCCTCATCGAGGCGGCGAAGTACAACGTGTTCCCGCTGGACGACCGGATGACCGAACGGGAGAACCCGAAGGAAGCGGGCAGGCTGGATCTGCACGGCGACCGGGCCAGCATCACCTTCCACGGCCCCGGCTTGCGGTTGACCGAGGAAACGGCGCCGAACGTCAAGAACCGCTCCTTCACCATCACCGCACTTCTCGATATCCCCGCGGCCGGGGCGGCCGGTGTCATCCTGGCGCAGGGCGGGCGTTTCGGCGGCTGGTCGTTGTACCTGCACGAGGGCCGGTTGAGCTATGCGTACAACTACTTCGGGCTCCAGGTGCACAAGGTCACCGCGGCCGAGCCGGTACCCGAAGGACGCCACGAGCTCCGATTCGACTTCGGCTACGACGGCGGCGGGGTCGGCCAAGCCGGCACCGCGGTGCTGCACGTCGACGGCAAGCAGGTCGCGGAAGGCAAGATCGACGCCACCATTCCGTACTACTTCGCGTTCGACGAGACCTTCGACGTCGGCCTCGACCGTGCGTCACCGGTCACCGACGACTACCCGATCGCCGACAACGCGTTCACCGGCACGCTGCACTGGGTGCGCGTGGATCTCGCCGACGACCAGTGCAGTGACGTGGCCAGCGAGGACGCACGGGACCGGTTCCGGGCAGCGCATGACTGATACGTCTGGGCAGGCTGAGGGAGCCCAAGGAGGCCGTGGGTTCCTATATGGCGCCCAAGGCCACCTTCGCCTCCACCTAGGAGCCGCGCAAATCCACCGGACCGACGAGTTCCGAGTTGGCGCAGGCTGAGCGGTCAGCTGACCAGCGCGCTGGTCAGCTGCCGCCGGGTCCTGGCGAACAGCTTGGCGTTGTTCATGGCCAGCACGCCGACGGGGTTGCCGCCACGGCGGTAGACCGCGACGAACTTGCGGTCGTCCGGCGAGCCGTCGATCACCTCGACCTCTTCGGCGTGCCCGGTGTGGCCGGTGAACTGCAGCCGGACGCCGTACTGCTCGGACCAGACGTATCCGGAGGGCCGGTAGTCCTCGATCGTGCTGCCCGCGAGGAGGTTGCGGATCGCGGTGGCGGGTTGCTCGGAGGCGTTGGTCCAATGTTCGTGCCGGACGAGGTGACCCGCTGCCGATCGGTAGCGGGCCACGTCTCCTACCGCCACTACGGATGGCACGCGGGTGACGCATCCCGAGTCGCACACCACACCGTCGTCGACGTCGATGCCCGAGCCCGCCAGCCAGCCGGTGGTGGGTCGCATGCCGACGCCGACCACGACGACGTCCGCCGGCAGGGTGGTGCCGTCGGCCAGGACGACGCCGGTGACGCGGTCCCGGTCGCCGTGCCGGCGGCGGCTGAACCGCTCGACGCCGACGCCGCAGCGCAGCGTGACGCCGTGGTCGTCGTGCAACGCGGTGCACACGGCGGCCATCTCCTTGCCGAGCGCGCCCGCCAGCGGCGCGTCGGCGGCTTCGACGACGGTGACCCGCAAGCCGAGCGAACGGCAGGTGGAGGCCACCTCGGCGCCGATCCATCCGGCGCCGACCACCACGACGGAGCTCGCGCCCCCGGTGAGCTCGGCGCGCAGGTTCACCGCGTCCTCGATGGTCCGCAGCGTGTACACGCCGTCGAGTTCCTCGCTGCCTGGCAGGGTCCGCGGGCTCCCGCCGGTCGCGATCACCACTCCGTCGGTGGCGATTTCCGTACCGTCGGAGAGCGTGATCGTCCCCGTGGCGGCATCGAGCCGCGCGGCCTGGATGCCCAGTAGCCACTGGGCATCCAGGCCTGCCTCGTCGGCCGGATCGGACAGCGCCAGGTCCGCCGTCGAAGCCGATCCTTCGAGGAATCCCTTCGACAACGGCGGACGGTCGTACGGGCGGTGGGCCTCCGCGCCGAGGACGACGATGCGGCCGTCGTAGCCCTGCGCGCGGAGTTGCGTGACCGACTGCAGTCCCGCGAGTGACGCGCCGACGACCGTCACCGTCCTCATGCGACGGACTCGCTCGGCACCGCATCGTCGTGCCCGCCCGCCGGTGCATCGACGAGCTCGCGTGCCCTGGTATCGACGTAGATGTGGTCGTCGTAGACCAGCACCGTGTGGGTGCGAACCGGCTTCTTGGCCGGCAAGCAGCTGGGCATCCCGGTGCGCAGGTCGAACAGCGCCGCATGCAGCGGGCACTCCACGAAGCAGCCTTCCAGCCAGCCGTCGGCAAGCGATGCGTCTTGGTGGCTGCAGGTGTCATCGATCGCGTAGAGCTCGCCGTCCGCGTTGAACACCGCGATCGGCACATCGGCCTGGATGCGGACCGACTCGCCAGGTGGCAGGTCCTCCAAAGCGCAGGCGGGAATCATCGACAACCTCCGTTGCGTAATAAGAAACTATGTGTGTAATACGCAACACCATGGTGACGGACTTTCGGGAAGGGCGTCAAGGGCGATCCGGGTCAAATTTGGAGTAGTTGCGCCTACTGGTTACAGTTGCGCTATGGGAAACTCGGACGAAGCCAAGGAACCGGTGCTCGTGCAGTCGGTCGATCGCGCGATCAGCGTGCTCGAACTGCTCCTGCACGCCGGCGAGGCCGGCATCACCGAGATCGCCGATGAACTGGGAGTTCACAAGTCGACCGCGTCGCGATTGGTGTACACGCTGCAGCATCGCGCCCTCGTCGAGCAACACGGCGAGCGGGGCCGGTTCACCATCGGCTTCGGCATGCTGAAGTTCGCCGGTGCGGTGACCGGTCAGGTCGACCTCGCGCGGCTCGGCACGCCGATGTGCGAAGCGCTGGCCGAGAAGCTGGGGGAGACGGTCAACATCGCGGTGCTCGACGGTGCGGGCGCGATCAATGTCAGTCAGGCTCGAGGGACGTCCGCGGTGGCGGCGCAGAACTGGACCGGCCAGCGCACCCCGCTACATGCCACCTCGAGCGGCAAGGTCTTGCTCGCCACGCTCGACGAACCGGAGCGGGAACAGGTGCTGGCCTCCGAACTCGTCGCCTTCACCCCGCGAACGATCATTGATCCGGACGAGCTGCGAGCGCTGCTACCGCAGGTGACCGAAGACGGTTTCGCGACCTGCTACGAGGAGCTGGAGCCAGGGCTGCACGCGGTCGCAGTCCCCGTCTACGGCCTTGAGGACGAGGTGCTCGCGGCGATCAGTGCCTCCGGACCCGCCTACCGGCTCTCCCGCAAGCGAATAAAGCAGATGGTCACGGAGTTGCGCGAGGCCGCCGCCGAGTTGTCGGGCAGTCTCGGCTACGTGAGCCGGTAGGAGCTGCTGGGCGGAACCAAGGTGCCATCGGGCACCTATATGGCACCCGCGGCCTCCTTGGGCTCCACCGCTGCCTTTGCCCCGCTTTCGTGTGCGCGCGAGCGTCCATTGCGGGGATCTCGGGAATCGGGCCTTGACAGCGTGACGTAGCAGACCCCACATTGGTGTAGGTGCGTTGCGTATAACGATATGAGTTGCATATCACGCAACTAAAGCCCTGAAAGGAGCGCTCGAGTAGTCTTTTCCGCTCGCCCCTCCCTCGGGCTTGGACGAGCCGAGGCCGAACAGTAAGGAGACAAGACCGGTGGTACACGAGGTTCGAGGCGTTGTGGCAGGCAAGGTGGGAGCCAAGGTCTCGCTGGAGACGATTCTGGTGCCCGACCCCGGCCCGGGTGAGGCGCTGGTGAAGGTGCAGGCCTGCGGCGTCTGTCATACCGACCTGCACTATCGCGAGGGCGGCATCAACGACGAGTTCCCGTTCCTGCTCGGCCATGAAGCGGCGGGCATCGTCGAGTCGGTCGGCGACGGCGTGACCGACCTCGAACCCGGCGACTTCGTCGTACTGAACTGGCGGGCGGTGTGCGGCCGGTGCCGCGCCTGCCGCCGCGGCGAAAGCCAGTACTGCTTCGACACGCACAACGCCGCCCAGCCGATGACGCTGGCCGACGGCACCCCGCTCACCCCGGCGCTGGGCATCGGCGCCTTCGCCGACAAGACCCTGGTGCACAGTGGACAGTGCACGAAGGTCGACCCGGCGGCGAAGCCGGAGGTCGCCGGGCTGCTGGGCTGTGGCGTGATGGCGGGCATCGGTGCGGCGATCAACACCGGCGGCGTCGGCCGCGGCGACAGCGTCGCGGTCCTCGGCTGCGGTGGCGTCGGAGACGCGGCGATCGCGGGCGCACGGCTGGCGGGCGCGACCACCATCATCGCCGTCGATCTCGACCAGCAGAAGCTGGAGTGGGCGCGACGGGCGGGCGCGACCCACACCGTCGACGCGCGCACCGACGACGTGATCGAGTCGATCCAGCGGCTGACCGGCGGTAACGGCGCCGACGTCGTGATCGACGCGGTCGGCAGGCCGGAGACCTTCAAGCAGGCCTTCTACGCGCGCGACCTGGCGGGCACCGCGGTGCTGGTCGGCGTGCCGACTCCGGAGATGACCCTCGAACTTCCCCTGATCGACGTGTTCTCCCGGGGCGGGGCGGTCAAGTCCTCCTGGTACGGCGACTGCCTGCCAAGCAGGGACTTCCCGATGCTCATCGACCTGTACCTGCAGGGGCGCCTCGACCTGGACGCCTTCGTCAGCGACACCATCGCGCTGGACGAGGTGGAGCGGGCGTTCGACGACATGCACGCGGGCCGTGTGCTGCGTTCGGTGGTCAAGCTGTGACCGCGCGCATCGAGCACGTCGTCACCTCGGGCACGTTCAGCCTCGATGGCGGCAACTGGGACGTGGACAACAACGTCTGGCTGATCGGCGACGATCGGGAAGTCGTCGTCATCGACCCCGCCCACGACGCGTCCGCCGTGCTGGAAGCGATCGGTGAACGCACGCTGACCGCGGTGATCTGCACGCACGGGCACAACGACCACATCAACGCGGTGGCCGAGGTGGCGGACAAGTCCGGCGCGCCGGTCCTGCTGCATCCCGAAGATGAAGCTTTGTGGTCGGCGGTCTACCCGGATCGAGCCCCGGACGTCTGGCTCTCCGACGGCACGGAGATCTCCGTCGCCGGGACGACGTTGCGGGTGGTGAGCACGCCGGGCCACACCTGGGGTTCGGTTTCGCTGTACGCGCCTGAGCTCGAAGCGGTCTTCGGCGGTGACACGCTGTTCGCGGGCGGGCCGGGTGCGACCGGCCGATCGTACTCGCATTTCCCGGCCATCATCGAATCGATCCGCGACCGGCTGCTGACGCTGCCGCCCACTACCACCGTCCACACCGGACACGGCCCGACCACGACGATCGGCGTCGAGGCGCCCCACCTAGACGAATGGCTCAGCCGCGGCCACTGAGGACCGTGGCCCTTACTCCCCGCACATGTCTCGCTTTTCGCTGCCCTTTTGTCACTGAAACACCAAGACACAGGAGGACTTCGCCATGGCTACGCAGCCGCGCATTGTCATCATCGGTGCCGGCATCGTCGGTTGCGCTCTGGCCGACGAGCTGAGCATTCGTGGCTGGACGAACATCACGGTGCTGGAACAAGGTCCGCTGTTCGCTACCGGTGGTTCCAGTTCGCATGCTCCCGGTCTGGTGTTTCAGGTCACCGGCTGCAAGACCATGACCGAGTTCGCCAAGTACACCGTCGCCAAGTACAGCGCGATGACCTTGGACGGGAAATGGTGCTTCCAGCAGCTCGGCGGCATCGAGGTCGCGACCACGCAGCAGCGGTGGGACGACCTCAAGCGCAGGCACGGCTGGGCGACGTCCTGGGGTGTGGAAAGTTTCCTGCGCACCCCTGAGGAATGCGGCGAACTGCACCCGCTGCTGGACGAGAGCAAGGTGCTCGGCGGCTTCCACATTCCCAGTGACGGGCTGGCCAAGCCGCTGCGGGCGGCGGAGGCGCAGGCCCGCCAGGCGATGGAACGTGGTGCGCGGTTCCTGGCGCACCACAAGGTCACCGGCATTGAGCGGCATGGCGGGCGGGTCCGCTCGGTGACCACCGATCAGGGCAGTTTCCGCGCCGACATCGTGGTGTCCTGTGTCGGCATGTGGGGCCCCACCATCGGCGCCATGGTCGACCTGGACCTCCCGCTGGTCCCGATGGCGCACCAGTACGCCAAGACCACGCCGCTGGCCGTGCTCGCCGGCGTCAACGACGACCTGCACGAGATGAGCAAGCCGTTGCTGCGCCACCAGGACGCCGACCTGTACTTCCGGGAGCACGTGGACCGCATCGGCATCGGCGCCTACGGTCACCGGCCGATGCCGATCACCGCGGGCGAGATCCTCGATCCGGGTGCGGCGCCGACGATGCCGTCGGAGCTGGCCTTCACGCCCGAGGACTTCGAGCCGTCCTGGAAAGCCGCCGTCGACCTGTTGCCCTGCCTCGGTGACAGCAAGGTGGAGGACGGCGTCAACGGGCTGTTCTCGTTCACCCCCGACGGCAACCCGCTGCTCGGTGAGCATCCCGATCTCAACGGGTTCTGGGTCGCCGAGGCGGTGTGGATCACCCACTCCGCCGGGGTGGCACGGGCGATGGCGGAATGGCTGGTCGACGGGCAGCCCACCATCGACCTGCACGGCTGCGATCTCAGCCGGTTCGAGGACGTGCAGCGGGCACCAGGCTACGTGCACCAGCGCAGCTGCCAGAACTTCACCGAGGTCTACGACGTGCTGCATCCGCTGCAGCCCGCCGAGGGGTCACGCCCGCTGCGGACCAGCCCGTTCTACGAGCGCCAGGTCGAGCTCGGTGGCTACTTCCTGGAGGCGTCGGGCTGGGAGCGCCCGCATTGGTACGAGGCCAACGCCGACCTGCCGGAGGTCGAGCGGATCCCCGAACGCAACGAGTGGGCCGCGCGCTACTGGTCCCCGATCGCGGGCGCCGAGGCGCTGGTCGCGCGCGAGCGCGTGGCGATGTTCGACATGACCGCGTTGAAACGACTTGAGGTCAGCGGGCCGGAAGCGCTGAACTTCCTGCAGACGATGACCACCAACCAGCTCAACCGGAAGCCGGGAGCGGTGGTCTACACGCTGCTGCTCGACGAGGACGGCGGCGTGCGCAGCGACCTGACGGTGGCACGGCTGGCCGAGGACCGCTTCCAGATCGGCGCGAACAGCGCCATCGACCTCGACTGGCTTCGCCGTCACCTGCCGCCGAGCGGCACGGTCCAGCTTCGCGACATCACCGCGGGTACCTGCTGCATCGGCCTGTGGGGGCCGGAGGCTCGCAACCTGTTGCAGCCACTGACCAAACAGGACTTCTCCCGTAAGGCGATGGGCTACTTCAAATCGCAGCAGGCCTACATCGGCGATGTGCCGGTCACCGCGATGCGACTGTCCTATGTGGGCGAGCTGGGCTGGGAGCTCTACACCACCGCGGACATGGGACGCCGGCTGTGGGACACGCTCTGGGAGGCGGGGCAGCGCTACGGCGTGATCGCCGCCGGCCGCAGCGCGTTCAACAGCATGCGGCTGGAGAAGGGCTACCGGTCATGGGGCACCGACATGACCGCCGAGCATGGCCCGTATGAGGCGGGAGTCGGGTTCGCGGTGCGGATGGACAAGGGCTACTTCCGGGGCAGGGACGGGCTCTTGGGCCGATCCGCCGCGACGGTCGACCGCAAACTCGCGTGCCTGCTCATCGACGACGACTACCAGGTGGTGATGGGCGCCGAGCCGGTCCACGCCGGCGGAGAGGCCGTCGGATACGTGACCAGCGCGGCGCGCGGCTACTCCATCGGCAAGAACATCGCCTACGCCTGGCTGCCCGTCTCGATCGCGACACCGGGCACGCCGGTGGAGATCGAGTACTTCGGGGAGCGGGTGGCGGCCACCGTGGCCGAGGAGCCGCTCTTCGACCCGGATATGAACCGAATTCGATCCTGAGCTCTGTATCCCTCCCGATCCCTACCCCTTCATGACGGAGACAGCCATGACCGAAACACCCACCACCGAGACGGTGACCTCCGAGGCCGAGCGCGTCGGAAGTCTCATCCGGACGTTGCCGGGACACACCTACACCGATCCGACGATCTTCGAACTGGAACAGGAGAAGATCTTCGAGTCGGGGTGGTTCTGCGCCGTGCGCGGTGCGGATCTGCCTAACGCGGGGGACTTCCGCACCGTCCAGATCGGCCGGGAAAGCGTGCTCGTCACGCGCTCGCGCGACGGTTCGCTGCGCGCCTTCTTCAACGTTTGCCTGCACCGGGGATCCCGGTTGTGCGCCGAGGAAACCGGCACGGTGAAGCGCTCGTTCCAGTGCCGGTATCACGCCTGGACCTACGGGCTGGACGGCAAGCTCATCGCCGCCCCGAACCTGACCTCGATGCCCGACGTGGACCGCACTGAGTTCGGGCTCAAGCCGGTGCACCTGCGGGAATGGCTGGGCTACGCGTGGCTGTGCCTCGCGCCGGTGCCACCGTCCTTCGTGGACACCGTGATGGCCGACGTCGTCGACCGGCTCGGTGCCGTCGACGCGATCGACAACTACGACATCGACGAGCTTTCGGTCGGCAAGCGGATCACCTATGACGTGAAGGCCAACTGGAAGCTCATCATCGAGAACTTCATGGAGTGCTACCACTGCGCGACCATCCACCCCGAACTGACCGAGGTGCTGCCGGAGTTCGCCGACGGCTACGCCGCGCAGTACTACGTCGGGCACGGTGCCGCCTTCGGTGAGGACGTCAGCGGATTCACCGTGGATGGCAGCGAGGGCTTCGGCCGCCTGAGCGGGGTGGCCGACGAGCAGGACCGCAGCTACTACGCCATCACCGTCCGTCCGCAGGTCTTCATCAACCTGGTGCCCGATCACGTGATCTTCCACCGCATGTACCCCATGTCGGCCGACCGCACCATCGTGGAATGCGACTGGCTCTACGCCAAGGACGTGGTCGCTAGCGGCAAGGACGTCTCCCGGTCGGTCGAACTGTTCCATCGCGTCAACCAGCAGGACTTCGACGCCTGTGAGCAATGCCAGCCCGCCATGTCGTCGCGTTTGTATGCCGAGGGCGGTGTGCTGGTGCCTTCGGAACACCACATCGGCGAGTTCCACGAGTGGGTCCAGAACGCGCTGGCATCGGAAGAGGGGTGAGCGCGATGAGCGCGGGTGTTGACGCCGCACGATCGCGGGTGTCGCGTGCGATGAGTACCGTCGCGCCAAGGGTGTTCTGGCCTGCCGCGATCCTTGTCCTAGCTTTCGTAGCGTTCACGGTGATCTTCCCGAGCGCCATGGAGTCTGCGGTCACCACCGTGCAGGACTCAATCATCGGCTACTTCGGGTGGTACTACACGCTGATCGTGTCGATGTTTCTCGTGTTCGCGCTGCGGATGGGGCTCGGGCATTTCGGTGACATCAAGCTCGGGCCCGATGAGGAGGAGCCGGAGTTCCGGCTCGGCTCGTGGTTCGCGATGCTCTTCGCCGCCGGTATGGGCATCGGGCTGGTGTTCTGGGGTGTGGCCGAGCCGCTGAACCACTTCGCCAGCCCGAAGCCGGGTGTGGAGGGCGAGCGGGTCGAGCTCGCACAGGAGTCACTGATGCAGACGTTCCTGCACTGGGGCCTGCATCCGTGGGCGATCTACGTTGTGGTGGGATTGGCCATCGCCTATGCGATCCACCGCAAGAACCGGGCGGTTTCGATCCGCTACGTGCTCGAGCCGCTGCTTGGCGACCGCGTCAAGGGCCGGCTGGGTGACGCGATCGACGTTACCGCGGTCGTTGGCACCCTGTTCGGCGTCGCGACTTCGCTCGGACTCGGTGTCCTGCAGATCGCGTCCGGTCTCGATGTCCTCGGCATCGTCAATGATCCGGGCAACTGGACGAGCATCATCTTGATCGGCGCGATCACCACACTGGCAATCTTCTCGGTCGTCAGCGGCGTCAAGCGGGGCATCAAATGGCTCTCGAACATCAATATGGGTGTCGCCACGGTACTGATGCTCTTCGTCCTGCTGGCCGGGCCGACGGTGTTCATCTTGCGTGAGTCCGTGCAGTCGGTCGGGCTGTACTTCCAGAACCTGCTGCAACTGAGCTTCGACACTTCCGCGTTGCACCCCGCGGAAGGCGCGCAGTGGCAAGGCGGGTGGACGACCTTCTACTGGGGCTGGTGGATTTCCTGGGCGCCCTTCGTCGGGGTGTTCATCGCGCGTATCTCCCGCGGGCGCACCGTTCGCGAGTTCGTCACCGGCGTCCTGCTGGTGCCGACCGCCGTCACGTTCCTGTGGTTCACCGTGTTCGGCGGCACCGCCCTGCATCGGGAACTGTTCGGCGGCGGTGGCGGTGTTGCCGCGGACGACTCGGTGGACACCGAGGGCGCGCTGTTCGGGCTGCTCGGCGGACTGCCTGGTGGCACGGTCGTGATCACCGGCGCGCTCATCCTGATCGTCCTGTTCTTCGTCACCTCGTCGGACTCCGGTTCGCTGGTTGTCACCATGCTCTCGGCGGGCGGCGACCCGGAGCCACCAAGGTGGAACCGGGTGTTCTGGGCAACCCTCGAGGGCCTGGTGGCGATCGCGCTGCTGCTCGCGGGCGGGCTCGGCGCGCTCCAGGTCACGGCGATCATTATCGCGCTTCCGTTCAGCTTCGTGATGTTGGCGATGTGCGTGGCGACCTGGCGGGAGTTCGCCACCGAACGACGGGCGCACCTGCGGATTCAACGAAAGCTTCAGCGGGAGGAACTCGCCGAGCAGGTCTCGCAGAACCTGCTCGAAGAGGGTTGGACCGACGCCAACGGCAACAAACCCGCCAAGGCCCCGAGCTGACCGCGCCGGGGTCG
>WHSS01000138.1 GCA_009379975.1 Actinophytocola sp. | reverse complement strand
GCCGACCTCGGCTGGCTGGGCGTCGGCCTGCCGGAGGAAGACGGTGGCTCCGGTGGCGGCTTGACCGAGCAGTGCCTGTTCCTCGAGCGGATGAGCTACGGGCTCGCTCCGATGGGCGGCTACGTGACCACGGTCGTCGTCGCGGGGCCGTACCTGAAGTTCGGTACCGACGAGCAGCGCAAGCGCGTGGTCAACTCGATCGCGTCCGGCGGCGTGCACGCGATCTCCATGTCCGAGCCCGAAGCCGGTTCCGACGTCGGCGCCTTGACCTGCCGGGCCGAGGCCGTTGACGGCGGCTATCGCGTCAACGGCCAGAAGACCTGGTGCTCCAACGCTCACCTCGCCGAGAGCATCCTGCTCGTCGCGCGGACCGACTCAAGCGGCGCCAAGCACGAGGGTTTGACCATGTTCGAAGTCCCCGGGAACGCCGACGGCCTGCGCATCAACCGGATCTCGACGATGGGCGCGGACGAGGTCAACGATCTGTTCTTCACCGACTGTCTCGTTCCTGACGGCGCGGTCATCGGTCGAGTGCACCAGGCGTGGCCGCAGCTGATGGCCGGGCTCAACGGCGAGCGCCTGTATCTCGCCTCGGCGATGCTCGGCCGGGCCAAGCGCGCCTTCGACGACACCCTCGCCTACGTCGGCGAGCGCACGCAGTTCGGTAAGCCGATCGGCAAGTTCCAGGCGCTGTCCCAGCGGATCGCCGACCTGGCGACCGAACTCGAGTGCGCCGAACTGCTGGTCTACTCGGTGGCCGACGCCGTCGACGCCAACCCGGACAAGCTCTTCCCTCGCGAGGCATCGATGGCCAAGCTGAAGGCCACCGAGCTCGCGAAGAAGGTCGCACTCGAGGGCATGCAGATGATGGGCGGCTACGGCTACGCCACCGAGTACGACATGGAGGGCCACCTGCGCGCCACCGTGGTATCCACTGTGTACGGCGGTACCAGCGAGATCCAGCGCGACATCATCGCCAAGACCTACGGGCTCTGATTCGGCCGCCCCTCGTCCGAGCCGATGCCGCGCGCCAGATCCTGGCCGTCGCGCACACGGTCGACATAGCCGTGACAGGCGAGCCGAAGGGTCCTTCGGCTCGCCGCTCACGACACCACGTCACCCAGTGCGGTCATCGCGTCGGTGAGCTGGGCGTCCGACAGGTACGGCGCGGGGCCGAAGCGCAGGTACCGGCCACGACTGTCAGTACTGACACCGCGCTCGGCCAGCGCCCGCTGTAACCCCAGCGCATCGCGACACCGCAGCGCGAGGAAGCCGCCGCAGGCCTCGCGCGGCACCGACCGGTCGCGGGTGGCCATGTCCTCCGGCAGGTCGAGCTCGTCGAACGTGCGCGCAAGCAACCCGACCTGGTGCAGCGAAACTTCTCGGCGCAGCGTGGGCGTGAGCCCCTGCTCGGCGTGGAACCGGAACACCCGGGCCGCCCGGTAGTGGCTCGTCGGGTCGTAGGTCGAGCCCGCGAACCGCGCGGCTCCTCTCGGATACGCCACGCGCGCCGGGTCCGGCTCCTCGGCGAGCGCCCCGAACTCGGCGAACCACCCGGTGACCACCGGCCGGAACTCATCGGCGTGCGGCGGCAAGCGCAGGAAACAGTTGCCCTCGCCGAGCTGCAGGTACTTGTAGCCGCCGCCGACGACCCAGGTATCGGCCAGCCCGAGTTCGTGCAGGTCGACCTCGATCGCGCCCAGCGCGTGGTAGGCGTCGATGACCGCCTCCGCTCCCCTGCTCGCGCATACCGCGGCGAGGTCGCCGAGTCCGGGGACGATCCGTGCCGTCTCGAACAGCACCAGGGAGACCACCGCCGCGGCGGTGCGATCGTCCACCTCGGCGGCCATCCGCTCGGCGAGGGTGTCCACCGGGTCGGCGGGCACCCGCACCACGTCGATGCCCGCTTCGGCCAGGCGCATGAACTGCCTGCGCACCGTGTGGAACTCGCCGTCGGTGGTGATGACGCGTGGCCTGGCGCGCAGATCCAGCGCCGAGAGAAACCGGACGATCAGCTCGTGCGTGTTCGCGCCGAAGGCGATCTCGGCATCCGGGTCGCCCAGCAGCGCGCGGTATCCCGACGCGACTTCTTCCGCCTTGGCCGCCGCGAGTGCCCACTTTTCGTCGACTGCCCGTGCGGCGTCGTCGAACGCCTCGAGCTGGCCTTCGACGGCGACATCCGGCCAGGCTTGATGCGAATGCCCGGTCAGCAGCAGGCGTTCGGCGACGCGGAACCGGGAGTAGTGCGGCGCGAGGCTCCGCGACAGGTCGTCGACGCTCAACGCGGCGCTCATAGCCTGCTCCGGACGGCCCACAGGTCGGGGAACGCCTGGCCGCCGACCGTGGTTCGCAAGTAGCTGGCGCCCGAGGACCCGCCGGTGCCCGCTTTGTCGCCGATGGTGCGCTCCACCATCTTCACGTGCCGGTAGCGCCATTCCTGCACGCCTTCGTCCAAGTCGACCAGGTGCTCGCACACGGTCGCGGGTCCTGAGTCGTCGCGATACACCCGCAGCAGCAGCTCCTGCACCTCCTCGGAAGGTTCGAGCGGCAGGCTCACATCCCGTCCGATCGCCGCGGCGGGAACCTCGTAGTCATGCATCGCCAAGTAGCGCAGGAACGCGTCGAACAGCGACGGGCTCGTCATCCGCTCGGCGATCCGTTTGCGTGCTTCGCCGCCCTCGGGATAGTGCTCGAACACCTTGCTGTCCCGCCTGCCGAGCAACGCCTCCAGCTCACGGAACTGTGCCGACTGGAACCCGCTCGACGCGTCGAGCCGCTCGCGGAAGCTGGTGAACTGGCTGGGCGTCATCGTCTCGAGCACGTCGATCTGGGCGACGACGACCTTGAGGATGGTCAGCACCCGCCGCATCGTCCTTACCGCGTGTGGCGTGTCGCCCGCGTCCAGCCGCAGCCGCAGGTGGTCGAGTTCGTGCAGCAACTGCTTGAACCACAGCTCGTAGACCTGGTGGATGACGATGAACAGCATCTCGTCGTGCTCGGCGGAGCGCGGATGCTGCGCGGCGAGCACGTCGTCCAGTGCGAGATAGGACGTGTAGGTCAATGACGCGTGCTGGTCATTCATTCGTGGTCACCTCGTCGAAGTGGCGCTGAGCCGCGGGGCCCAGCTTGGCGTGAAGATCGTGGAACAGCGCGACAGCCTCCGCACGATGCTCCGGGGCGTCGATCAGTTCCACCGGCAGTTCCGGGTCGTGTAGCGGGAACTGCCGGAACGTGTGCACCAAGCGCGTCAGCAGGGCGAACGCGGCATGGTCGTCGTCAGCGGTGGCGCTGGAGAAGTCGGCGACGAACGCCCCGTAGCGCCGATCGAGCGCGGCCATGTCCCAGGCACGGGTGACGAAGGCATGGACATCCCCGTGCCCGACGGGTATGCCCCGCAGCAGGCCGGCATGGCTGCGGATACCAAGCTCGTCCAGCAGCGCGCCCGCCGCGTCCGCGACATTCCTCGATGCGAGCCAGGTACCGTCCTGAATGGATCCGAAGCCGAGGAAGCGCAGCCGCCGCACCAGGGCCTCCCTGGCGCGCCGCTGCGCTTCGGGGATGCTGTGCCACAGCAGTGTCCACTCCCCCGTATCACCTTTGGGCTCGCCTAGGCTGAAGATCCGCCGGTCGCCTTCCTCGAGCACGGCGAGCGCCCGTTCGGTGAGCAGGTAGTAGACGCGCCGTCCCCGTTTGCGGCGCGAAAGTAGGTCCCGGCGCGCCAGCCTGGTCAGCGCGATGCGGGCCGCACCTGGTGAGAATCCGAGCTCAATGAGCAGCGCGACGAGTCCGCCAGCCCACACCGGCGTGCCCGCTCGCGGCGATACATAGACGCCCAGCAGGGTCATCACCAACTCCTGCGGAGTCGGCTCGAATCCGTCGGCGCCGTCGCCCTGTGCCCGCATGGGTCAACTCTATACATAGCAGCGAGCTGCGGTGTAGTTTAAGAGATCATGCAGATCGGGATAGGGCTTCCCAACACGACGCCAGGCGCGGGTGGCCACGCAGGTCGGCGGGCACCTCACCACGCCGATGCCATCAACAAGGTGCTCGCCGCCGGCCGGGCGGATCTGCGCATCGGAGACTTCGGGGAGGCGGCATGAGCTCGTACTTCGCCGACCTCACCTCGCCGCAGGTGGCCGAACTGCTCTCCGGCAGGCGAATCCCCGTGCTGCTGCTGCCGATCGGTGCGGTCGAGCCGCACGGGCCCCACGCGCCGCTTGCCACCGATCAGATCATCTCGGTCGGCATGTGCGAGCGCGCGGTGATGGACCTCGCCGACGACGAACAGGTACGCGTGCTCATCCTGCCGCCGCTGCCCTACGGCGTCACCCGCTACGCGTCGGCCTTCCCCGGTGCGGTTCCCGTCGGCGAGAGCACCCTGCAGGCCATGGTCGTCGACATCTGCGCGGGGCTCATCGCGCAAGGCCTGCGCTGGATCGTGCTGGTCAATAACCACTTCGAGCCGGAACACGTCACCACGCTGCGCCGCGCCGTCGAGACGGTGCGAACCGAACACGGCACGCGCGTCGGCCACCTCGACCTGGTTCGCAGGCGCAACGCCGTGCGGCTGACCGAGGAGTTCCAGTCCGGTTCGTGTCACGCGGGCCGCTATGAGACGTCGCTTGTGCTGGTCGAACGGCCCGAGCTGGTCGACACGCGGCGGGCCCGCGAGCTGCCGCCGGTGCCCGTCGACATGCCCGCCGCGATGAGCCGGGGAAAGACGGACTTCGCCGCGATGGGCATGGCTCAGGCGTATTGCGGCGCCCCGGCGGAGGCGACCGCGAGCGAGGGCGCGACCACGTTCGACACCCTCGCCGGGATGCTCGTCGAAACCATCCGCGATCTCACACAGGAGGGACAGGGATGAGTACGCCGTTCAACATCGCCGATTACTTCGTCGACCGCAACGTCGCAGACGGCCGAGGTGATCGCACCGCACTGGTCCACGAGGAGGGCGAGACCAGCTACGCCGAACTCGCGGACATGGTCAACCGCATCGGCAACCTGTTGCTCTCACTCGGAGTGCAGCGCGGAGATCGGGTACTGCTCGTGCTGTCGGACAGCGTGGAGTTCGTCGCGAGCTGGTACGCGGTGCAGAAGGTCGGCGGGGTGACGGCTGAGGCGTACACGTTCCTGCCCGCCAAGGACCTCGCGTATTTCCTGGGCTACACCGAGGCCGATGTCGTCATCGTGGACTCCGTCGCGCTGCCTGCCATGCGCGAAGCATGCACGCTGGGCCGCTCACCCGAACACCTGCTGGTGATCGGCGAGGATGTCCACGACGGCGAACAGGCGCTGCTGCCGCTGGCGGGAGAGGCATCCGCCGAACTGACGGCCGCGGCCACCACCGTCGACGACGTGGCGATCTGGAAGTTCACCACCGGCAGCACCGGCGCGCCGAAGGCCTGCGTGCATCCGGCGGGCACGCCACTGGCCAGCTACCAGGCCTACGCCAGGGGTGTACTGGCGATCGGGCCGGATGACCGGGTGCTGGCGGTGCCGAAGCTGTTCTTCGGCTATGCGCGTGACCTGGTCGCGCTGTACCCGTTCGCGGTCGGCGGGGCGGGCATCTTGTACCCGCAGCGCCCGACACCTGAGCTCATGTTCGAGTTGGTCGCCAAGCACCGGCCGACCATCTTGGTGAATGTGCCGACGATGATGAGCTCGATGGTGGCCAGCCCGGCCGTCGCCGACGCGGACCTCAGTTCGCTGCGACTGTGCACGTCCGCGGGCGAGTCGCTCCCCGCCGAGCTGTACCGCAAGTGGGACGCCATGTTCGGCGTCGACGTGGTGGACGGCATCGGGTCTTCGGAGGCGTACCACATCTTCATCTCCAACCGGCCCGGCGAAGCCAACCCTGGCAGCGTCGGCACGGTGGTGCCGGGCTACCGCGCCCGCGTCATCGACGAGGACGGCGCCGAAGTGCCCGCGGGTGAGGTCGGGGTACTGGAGGTCAGCGGGCCGACCATCGCGCGGGAGTACTACGGCGATGCCGAGAAGACCGCGGCGACCTTCCACGGGGACACCGTGCGCTCGGGGGACTTGTTCAGCGTCGACGAAGCCGGTTTCTTCGTCCATCACGGGCGCGCCGACGACCTGCTCAAGGTCGGCGGCATCTGGGTCGCGCCCAGCGAGATCGAGCACTGCCTCATCGGCCATCCGGACGTGCTCGAATGCGGCGCCGTCGGCTTCACCGAGGAAGGCTTGGAACGGCCGCGCGCCTTCGTCGTTCTGCGCACCGGTGCGACGGCAACGGCCGAGGACGTCATCGACTTCTGTCGCGAGCGGCTCGCCGGACACAAACGGCCCCGCGACGTCCAGTTCGTCGATGAGCTGCCGAGGACCTCCAATGGCAAGCTCGATCGCAAGGCGCTGCGAGAGCTGGTGCGGTCATGAGCGGGCGCGTGGTGGTGGTGACCGGCGGCGGCAAGGGCATCGGCGCCGCCGTCGCGGCGCGATTCAAAGCGGCGGGCGATGAGGTCGTCGCGGCCACGCATGAGGACTGTGACGTCACCGACGAGGCGGCCGTCGCCGAGTTCTTCGCCCACGTCGGCCGGGTCGATGTGCTGGTCAACAACGCGGGCGTGTCGGCGAGCGCCCCGGTCGAACGCACCACGCTGGACGACTGGGAGGCGCAGTTCGACGTCAACGCAACCGGCGCGTTCCTGTGCACCCGCGCGGTGCTGCCCGGGATGAAGGAGCGGAACCGCGGCCGGGTCATCACGGTCGCCTCCACCGCTGGCCTGCGGGGCGCCCGTTACACCGCGGCCTACACCGGCTCCAAGCACGCGGCGGTGGGGTTGATGCGGGCGGTGGCCGCCGAGGTCACGGGAACCGGCGTCACCGCCAACGCGGTGTGCCCGGCGTTCGTGGCCACCGACATGACCCGTCGCTCGGTGGAGCGCATCGTCGCCTCGACCGGCAAACCGGAGCAGGTCGCCGAGGACACGCTGGCCGCGGCCAGCCCGCTCGGGCGGTTACTGACCGCCGAGGAAGTCGCCTTCGCGGTGGCGTTCCTCGCCGCTGATGAGGCCGTGGCGATCAACGGCCAGACCTTGGTACTCGATGGAGGAGGACAATGAGCCCGTTCCGCGCGTCACCCGGCTTCACCGAGCGGTGGCAGCACTTCGATCTCGACGTCACCGACGGCGTCGCCACCGTGACCCTGAACCGGCCGGACAAGCTCAACGCGCTCACCTTCGACGTCTACGCCGACCTGCGCGACCTACTGGCCGAGCTGCCTCACCGCGGTGACGCGAAGGTGCTGGTCATCGCCGGTGAGGGCCGCGGCTTCTGCTCCGGCGGCGACGTCGAGGAGATCATCGGCGAACTGCAGCGAATGCAGCCCAAGGAGCTGCTGGAGTTCACCAGGATGACCGGCGCGGTGGTCAAGGCGCTGCGCGAGTGCCCGCTGCCGGTGATCACGTCGATCAATGGCGTAGCGGCGGGCGCGGGCTCGGTGATCGCGCTGGCCAGCGACTTCCGGCTGCTCGCCCGCTCGGCCCGATTCGCGTTCCTGTTCACCAAGGTCGGGCTGGCCGGGGCGGACATGGGCTCGGCGTACCTGCTCCCCCGCATCGTCGGCCTTGGCCGCGCCACCGAACTGCTGATCCTCGGCGACAAGATCGACGCCGAGCGCGCCGAGCGCATCGGGCTGGCCACCCAGGTCGTCGACGACGACGAGTTGGCCACGACGACCGCCGCACTGGCCCGCAGGCTGGCCGACGGCCCGTCGTTCGCCTACGGCACCACCAAGGTGCTTCTGACGCGCGAGCTCGATATGGACCTCGGCAGCGCCATCGAACTGGAAGCGATGACCCAGGCGTTGCTGATGACCAGCGACGATCACCGGGAGTTCTATCAGGCATGGACGGAAGGGCGGGGTCCACAATGGACGGGCAAGTAACCACACCGCATGGAGTGATCACCGCACCGGAACTGGCGCCGCCCTCCGGCTTCGCGCATGCCGTCGCCGCGGCCCCAGGTCGCACGGTCTACGTCGGTGGGCAGACCGCGCAGGACAGTACTGGCGCCATCACGGGCAGCACGATGGCCGAGCAGTTCGACGTCGCTGCGGGCAATGTGGCCGCCGCGCTGCGCGCCGCTGGAGCCGAACCGGCGCATCTGGTGCAGTTGCTCATCTACGTCACCGACGTCGCCGAGTACCGGGCTAGCTTGCGCGAGCTCGCCCCGGTGTATCGCAAGCACTTCGGGCGCCACTATCCCGCCATCGCGCTGCTGGGCGTCAGCGAACTCTTCGATGCCGAGGCGAAATTGGAGCTGGTGGGCACCGCAGTGATCCCAGGGGCGGGTTCGTGATGCTCACCGCCGCGCAGCAGGCGCTGCTCGACGTCGCCGAAGCGAAGGCCGTGCACAAGCTCCACCCCCTTGCGGGGACGGGCGAGCACGGGATCAACCGCCCGATGTTCGCCGCGCTCGCCGAGTACGGCCTGCTTGGCAGAGTGTTCCAGCCGGCGGCCGACACCGGCTATGAGCGGGTGTCGGCGATGGACCTGTGCCTGCTGCGCGAGGGCATCGCGCGCCACTGCACCGAAGCGGAGACCGCGTTGGCGCTGCAGGGGCTCGGCGCGTATCCGATCCTGCTGGCTGGCGGTACCGAGGTAATCGAGCAGTGGATCCCGCCGGTCGCCGCGGGCGAGATCGCGGCGGGCTTCGCGCTCACCGAACCGGATGCCGGTACCGACGTCGCGTCACTGGAACTGGCCGCCACCCGGGACGGCGACGGCTTCCGGCTGACCGGCACCAAGACCTACATCTCCAACGCGCCGGACGCCGGCGTCTATTCGGTGTTCGCTCGCACCACCGCCGACGCCGGCGCGAAGGGGATCACGGCATTCGCGGTACCCGGCGACGCCGCGGGCCTGTCCGGCGAGCGCATCGACCTGCTTACGCCGCATCCGATCGGCACCTTGCGGTTCGACGACGTGTACGTACCGGCCGGCGGGGTACTCGGCGAGGTCGACCGCGGCATGCGGGTCGCGATGGAGACCCTTAACTTGTTCCGCCCGAGCGTCGGCGCGTTCGCCGTCGGCATGGCGCGCGCGGCGCTCGATGCCGCCGTTACGCACTGCCGGTCTCGCCAGGCATTCGGCCGCTCGCTCGCGGAGTTCCAGGGCGTCTCGCATCAGCTCGCCGACGTCGCGACGCGGGTCGAAGCCGCCCGGTTGCTGGTCTATGAGGCGGCGTCGGCGTATGACTCGGGTAGCGCCGACGTCGCCCGCACTTCGGCGATGGCGAAGCTGTTTGCGACGGAGACCGCCCAGCACGCGGTCGACGTCGCGGTGCAGGTGCACGGCGCGCGAGCCTTGGAGCGAGGCCACCTGCTCGAGCATCTCTACCGCGACGTCCGGGCGCCCAGGATCTACGAAGGCGCCTCGGAGATCCAGCGGGAGATCATCGCTAGGGCCCTGTTCCGCGACTGAGCTCCGGCCACCATCCTCGTGAGTGATAACCAGTGCCATGACACGCATAATCACTCACGACGAGGGTGGCGGCCAGCACTCCGATGGCTAACCGGCACTGACCGGAAGGCCTGCCAGCGACTCCTGCAACGTTGCCTCCGCCAGTTCGTTGTCGACCATCTCGCCCGCCAGGTAAGCCCCGTACGCCGGGAGGTCGAGGTGCGCGTGGCCGCACAGCGCGGTGAGGATCACCTTCTCCTCGCCGGTTTCCTTGCACCGCAACGCTTCCTCGATGCAGGCCGCCAGCGCGTGGGTCGGCTCCGGTGCGGGGATGATGCCCTCCGCCCTGGCGAATCGGACGCCCGCCGCGAAGCACTCCTGCTGCGCCACGGCGGTCGCTTCGATGAGGCCGAGCTCGTAGATATGGGAGAGCAGCGGCGACATCCCGTGGTAGCGCAGGCCACCGGCATGGATGGGGTCCGGGATGAAGTCGTGGCCGAGGGTGTGCATCTTCAGCAGCGGGGTCAGCCCCGCGGTGTCGCCGAAGTCGTAGGCGTAGCGGCCCCTGGTCAGCGAAGGACACGCCGCGGGCTCGACCGCGCGGATGACCGGCGAGATCCGGCCCGCCAGTTTCTCCCGCAGGAACGGGAAGATCAGCCCGCCGAAGTTCGACCCGCCACCGGTGCAGCCGACGAGCACGTCCGGGGTGTCACCCGCCTGCTCGAACTGCAAGATGGCTTCTTCGCCGATGATCGTCTGGTGCAGCAGCACGTGGTTGAGCACGCTGCCCAGCGCGTACCGAGCGCCGGGGTCCTGCGCGGCGACCTCCACCGCCTCGCTGATGGCGATGCCGAGGCTGCCGGGCGAGTCGGGATGCGCGGAGAGCACGGCCCGCCCTGAAGCGGTGAGCTCCGATGGGCTCGGGTGCAGCGTCGCCCCGTAGGTCTCCATCATGATCTTGCGATAGGGCTTCTGGTCGTACGACGCTCGCACCTGCCAGATCTCGCACTCGATGCCGAAGGTCGCGCACGCGAATGCGAGCGCGCTGCCCCACTGGCCGGCGCCGGTCTCGGTTGTCAGCTTCCCGATGCCTTCCGCCGCGTTGTAGTAGGCCTGCGGGACGGCGGTGTTCGGTTTGTGCGAGCCGACCGGGCTGACACCCTCGTATTTATAGTAAATACGCGCCGGGGTATCCAGCGCGCGTTCTAGCCTGCGCGCCCGAAAGAGCGGCGAAGGCCGCCAGAGCCGGTAGACGTCGAGCACCTCTTCCGGGATGTCGACGTAGCGTTCCCCGGTCACCTCCTGGGCGATCAGCGCCTCCGGGAACAGCGGCGCGAGGTCATCCGGCCCGACGGGTTCACCGGTCGCGGGATGCAAGGGTGGCGGGGGCGGCTCCGGCAGGTCCGCGATGATGTTGTACCAGCGGGTCGGCATCTCCGACTCGTCGAGGATGTACTTGGTGCGTTCGGCCATGGCCACTCTCCTCGTTCGCTCGATCCCGGCTGCGGTGCCGATCACTCCACACGCTAGAGCTCTCGGCGCCGCACGGCCATCGGTCCACCACTCCTTCGGCTCGCCAACCGGCTCGGGGTAACCCGTATCCGATTCACGTTTGGCTCGTTGAAGCCATCAGACGCGCGTGCCGCGGTGATGCCGCGCGCGCCAGGAGGCAGCCATCATGTCGATCAACCGAAAGCTGCCACGACGGCTCGCCGCACTGGCCGCGGCGACCTGCGTCGCGCTGGCGATGAGCGCCACCTCCTCGGTCGCGGCCAAGCCGAAGGAGCCGAAGCCGGCCAAGGGAACCGAGCCGGTCATCTTCGTCGGCAACAACTGGGACGGCACCGTGCAGGTCATCGAGCCAGGCGGCGAGTACGACCGGCTCGGCCAGATCAACGCCATCCCGGACATCGACGAGCGGATGCTCGAGATCTACACCGACCCGGTCCGGCTGGCCTACTTTCTCGCGATTCGCATGGGACCCGGTGAGGGGAACGATCAGTTCGTCGACGACATGTACAGCTCGACGGCTCGCTGCTGGTCGCCTCGCGGCCGAGCCTCGCCGATGTGGTCGCCCTCGACACAGCCAGCGGCGAGATCGTGTGGCGCTTCCCTGTCGAGGGCTACCGGTCGGACCACATGGCGCTGTCACCCGATGGCAGACACGTGGCGGTTTCCGCGTCCACGGCCAACAAGGTGCACATCCTCGATGTACGGACCGGCGACGAGGTCGGCCAGTTCCCCAGCGGGGACACGCCGCACGAGAACGTCTACTCCCACGACGGCGAACGCATCTTCCACGCGAGCATCGGACTGGTCTACACCCCGCTCGACCAGCCCGCGTTCGATACCACCAAGGGTGAGCGGATCTTCCAGGTGGTCGACGCGACGACCAACGAGGTGATCAAACGCATCGACCTGCGCGAGAAACTCGACGAAGCGGGATATGACGACCTGAGCTCCGCGATCCGGCCAATGGCACACACCCCGGACGAGCGAACGTTCTACTTCCAAGTCTCGTTCTTCCACGGCTTCGTGGAGTACGACCTGGTCGAGGACAAGGTCACCCGGGTCACCAGGCTGCCGAAGCGCACCACCGCGCCACGGGAGCAGTACGTGAACGACTCCGCCCATCACGGCATCGCCATGAACGGCGCGGGTACCAAGCTCTGCGTCGCGGGCACCATGGACGACTACGTGACCGTGGTGTCGAGGACGAGCACGCACCACACGATCGTCAGCGCCCCACCAAACGGCAAACCGTACTGGGCGACGTCGAGCAAGGACGGCGAGCACTGCTACGTGTCGTGGAGTGGCACCGACGAGATGTCCGTCATCGACTACGAGACCGAGACCGAGATCGCCCGCGTTCCGGTCGGCGACCATCCGCAACGCGTACGCGAAGGCTTCGTGCCGAGCGGCTGGTCGGCGCCGTAGGCCAGCAGTGACCGCTGCCCGCACCCTGAGCCGACTGGATTCCGGCTGGATTCACTGTGGTTGCCAGAGCGACCACAGTGAATCCAGCTGCGTCCAGTAGCTGTTTCGCACCACCCTGTTCGGGCGTGCGGTATTCGGCGGGCGATTTTAGAGGTGGTGGTGGGCGTAGTTTCTTCG
>WHSS01000151.1 GCA_009379975.1 Actinophytocola sp. | reverse complement strand
GTGACCAGTACCGAACGTGCCACGTGCTTGTTCTCCCTAGCGCTGAAGTCCCGTCTTGAGCAGGCTATCTAGTTACCGGTGAGTCAGGGCAATCTAGTGGCGCGTGCCATGCCCGGGGTGGGGTGCGCGGTTGTGCGAGTGTGACGTCCGGCCCGACCTATCGTGCGGATGTGACGTTCACACAGTTCGGCGCGATGGGAGTGCGATGATCGGGCGGTGTTCCGCATCGTGCTCTATCACCCCGAGATCCCGCCCAACACCGGTAACGCCATCCGGATCGCGGCGAACACCGGCTGCGAACTGCACCTGATCGAGCCGCTCGGGTTCTCGCTGGACACCAAGCGGCTGCGACGGGCGGGCCTCGACTACCACGAACTCGCCACCACACACGTGCACGCCGATCTGGCGGCCGCGCTGCGCTCGATCGGGCCCGCCGGCGTCTACGCGTTCACCACCGGCGCCACCCGCCGCTACACCGATGTGGCCTATCAGCCGGGCGACGTACTGCTGTTCGGGCCGGAGTCGGTCGGCCTGCCGCACGACGTCGCCAACGGCGAATACATCACAGACCGTCTCAAGCTGCCGATGGCGCCCAGGTCCCGCTCGATCAACCTCGCCAACGCCGCATCCATCGCGGTATACGAGGCGTGGCGGCAACACGGCTTCGCCGGAGCCGGCTAGCGTCCGCCGGATGGGCCCAGGGACCGCCGGCAGCGGGTTGTTCAGCGCCGTCCTCGACCTACTCGCGCGCGAAGTGCGCGTTCGCGTCCGGCCGGAACATCAGCACGACCGCGATGACCACCAGCGCCGCCTGGGCGATGCTCAGTAAGCCGTGAACCACGCCCAACGCGCCGGCGGCGAGGTAGGCGTCCGCTTCCGACAGGAACCGCAGCCCTTCCAAGACGCCAAGCGCGCCGAACCCGCTGAGCACGATCCGCGCCCAGTTGTGCCCGTTGCGCAGTGACAGCACCGCGGCTACCCACAGCAGCAGCAGGCCGAGGGCGATGATCCCTACCCATCCCGCGCCCTGGCCGGGCCGCTCCCCCAACTGTCCGGCGATCTCCGGAGCCGTCGAGTAAGACACCATCACCCCGGCGGCGCCCACGAGCGCGGCGGCCAGCCACAACACGAAGGACAACTGCACGGATCGCGGCGGGCCGGTCCCGTCCTCCGGCGCAAACAGTGGCGTCATGGCTACGGCAATCGCTGGCCGATGAACAGCGAAGTGCCCGCCGCCATGATCAGCATCAGGGTGCCGAGCGCGAGCCACGGCCTGCTCGCGTCGGCCAGTTTGATCTCGTAGCCGATCTGTTCACCGAGGTCGGCATAGACCGCCTTCAACTGATCGCCGGAAGCGGCCTTGTAGAACTGGCCATCGGAAATCGCGGCGATCTGGCGCATGGCCTCGTCGTCGACTTCGACCGGGTAGGTCCGGCCCTCGATGTCGACGGTGCCGTGCGAGGTGCCGAACGAGATCGTCGAAATCGGCACCCCGGCCTCTTTCGCGGCGCGTGCCGCGGTGAAGGCGCCGCGCGGGTCCTCCATGTCTTCGGTGGGCGAGACCTGTTTGCCGTCGGCCATCAGCACGATGCGGGCGGGCGGCGGACCATCGGCGCCGCCCACCACCGAGGAGAACCCCTCGATCGCCTGCAACGCCGAGAAGATGCCCTCCCCGGTCGCCGTCGACTCGGCCAGCTTGAGGTTCTTGATCGCCTCGACCGTGCCCTTGCGCTCTGTCGTCGGCGGCACGAGCACGCTGGCGGTCCCGGCGAAGGAGATGAGCCCGAGGTTGACCCCCGGCGTGAGGCCGTCCACGAACGTGGCCGCCGATTCCTGTGCCGCGGCGAGCCTGCTCGGCGGGATGTCGTCGGACTCCATCGACAGGGACACGTCGATGGCCAGCATCACCGTTGCCCGATTCCGTGGCACCTTCTGCTCCGCGGTCGGGCCCGCCAGCGCCACCGTCAACAAGATCACCGACACGATCAGCAACGCCGCAGGCACATGCCGGATCCAGCCTTGCCGGCGCGCGCCTGCCTTCTCCAGCAACGCCAGGTTCGCGAACCGCATCGCACGCCGGCGCCGCTCCCGCTGCGTCAGCACATACCCGGCCAGCAGCAGGGCCGCCACCAGCAACAACAGCAACCACGCAGGCTCGGTGAAACCCGAGAGGCTCATCCAACCGCTCCCGACCAGCGGCGCTTGCGTGCGACCACGAAACGGACGGTGTCGGCGATCCAGTCGGAGTCCGTGCGCAGCACCAGATGCCCGGCGCCCGCTTGCCGCAACCCGATGGCGACTTCTTCGCGATGCTGCCGTGCCGCTGCCGCGAACTCCTTGCGCAACAACGGCGAAGCGTGCACTTCGCGTTGCTTGCCCGACTCCGGGTCGGCGAGCACGACCGTGCCGACGTCCGGCAGGTCGACGTCACGCGGGTCGACGATCTCCACGCCGACGAGATCGTGCCGCGCCGACAGGGCACGCAGCGGGCGTTGCCAGTTCGTGTCGCCGAGGAAGTCGGAGATCACCACCGCGAGCCCGCGCCGCCGAGGCGGCCTGCGCAACTGCTCGATCGCCTCGGCAAGGTCGCCTCGGGTGCCTTCCGGTGCCCGCGGCGTCTCGGCCACCCGCCTGAGCAGGCCCCTGGCATGCGCCAGGCCACCTCGCGCCGGCACGCGCTGGGTCACATCGCCGTTGGCGATCAGTGCGCCGATCCGGTTCCCGCCGCCACCGGTCAGGTGCGCGATCGCGGCGACCGCGCACACCACCATGTCCCGCTTCTCACAGACCGCGGAGCCGAAGTCGAGGCTCGCCGAGAGATCCGCCGCCACCCACGTTTCGAGCTCCCGGTCGGCCACGCTGTCCCGGATATGCGGCACCGTGGTCCGTGCCGTGACCGCCCAGTCCATGCGGCGCACGTCGTCACCGGGTTGATACGGCCGCGCCTCCCCCGGTTCCGACCCAGGGCCCGGCACCAGGCCGAGGTGATTGCCCTGCAGCAAACCGTCGAGTCGCCGCCGCACCTCGAGTTCGAGCGTGCGCAGCCCCGCCTCCAGCCGATCGCCGCGCAGGATCGGTGGCGCCCACGCATGGTCGCCACGGAGCCCGCCATTCCCGGCCGATGCCACCATTCGCCCCTACCGGCCTGGCGCGCCTGCGGCGAGGGGCCGCTGGACGGGCTGCGGCCGTGCCGACACCTGCGGCAGCGGCACGGTCTGCAGCACCCTGGTGATGATGTGTTCGAGTGGCACCGCGTCCGCGAGCGCGTCGTAGGACAGCACGAGCCGGTGCCGCAGCACGTCCGCCGCCACGTCGACCACGTCCTGGGGCAGCACGTAGTCCCTGCCGCGGACCAGCGCGAGCGCCCGGCCTGCCGCGATGATGCCCAGGCTCGCGCGCGGCGAAGCGCCGTAGGAAACCCAGCCCGCGACGTCGGTGAGCCCGTGCTCGCCCGGGGTGCGGGTGGCCATGACCAGCCGGACGACGTAGTCGACAAGCGCGTGATGCACGAAGACCCGCGATGCGACGTCCTGCAGCCGCACCAGTTCCTCCGGGGTGAGCGCCTCATTCGGCTCCGGCGGCGAGACGCCCATCCGGTAGACGATCTCCCGCTCCTCTTCCGCGGTCGGGTACTCGACGAGGATCTTGAACAGGAACCGGTCACGCTGCGCTTCCGGCAGCGGGTACACGCCTTCGTTCTCGATGGGGTTCTGCGTCGCCAGCACCAGGAACGGATCCGGCATCGGGAAGGTCCTGCCGCCGATGGAGACGTGCCGCTCGGCCATCACCTCGAGCATCGCCGATTGCACCTTGGCCGGCGCCCGGTTGATCTCGTCGGCGAGCACGAAGTTCGCCACCACCGGGCCGAGTTCGACATCGAACTTTTCCTGCCCCTGGCGGTAGATGCGGGTACCGAGAATGTCGGCGGGCACAAGGTCAGGCGTGAACTGCACGCGCGAGAACGACCCACCCACGACCCGGGCGAAGGTCTCTACGGCGAGCGTCTTCGCGACGCCGGGCACGCCCTCCAGCAGCAGGTGCCCCTTCGCCAGCAGCCCGACGAGCATCCGTTCGACCAGCCGATCCTGACCGACGATGATCCGCTTGACCTCGAGGACCGTCCGTTCGAGCAGTTCGGCATCTCGCGCGGGCGTCGGCTCCGTGTTGACTCCGTGTTGACTCCGAAGGCCGGGTTCGGTCACTGCTGCCTCCCTCAATGCACGTCAATTCACGTCGAATCGCCAGATTTCACCCTGCTAGACGACTGGTGTGACCGCTGTGAAGGGTGCCGTGGCACAACCGCACTGAAAGACGCCTTCAGTCCACTGGGCGGAGCGAAAGACGCTTTCAGTCCGTTCAGCCTCGTGGCTGGGCTAACCGATCAACCGGGTCGCGTACGGCAGGATGTCGCCGTAGCGGACCGGCACGACGCGTACCCGCAGGCCCGACTGCGGCGCCTCGATCATCTGCCCGTTGCCGAGGTACATCGCGACGTGGTGAATGCCACTGGTACCCCAGAACAGCATGTCTCCGCGTCGCATCTGCGACAGGGGCACCTTGCGCCCGGAGTCGTACTGGTAACCGCTGTAGTGCGGCAATGTCTTGACACCGGCGAAGGCGTAGATCATCAGCCCGGAACAGTCGAAGCCGATCTTGTTGTAATCCCCGTAGGAGTCGGCCACACCACCGTCTCGAATGCCGTAGGTCGGGCCTTGCGTGTTGCCGCCGCCCCAGGCGTACTGCACACCCAGCTGCGACATCGCACGGGAAACGACGGTCTCCACTGAGGAACCGGATGGTGCCGGCGCACTGTTGCCCCCGCCGGAGTTGCTCGTGTTATTCGCGGCGGCCATCGCCGCCTTCTTCGCCTTGAGCGCTTCCTCACGGCGTTTGGCCGCCAGCCAATCCTGGTAGCGGTCGCGTTGTCCTTCGAGGCCCTTGACCTTCTTCTGGGCCGCATACAACTCCCGCTGCACGCCGTCGCGGTCGGCCTCGAGCGTCTTCGTCTGCTTCGCTTGGCTACGCTGCGCCGCGCTGGCCGTCTCGTGAGCCGAGGCGGCACTGCGCTTGGCCTCCTCGGCCTCCCGCTTCTTTTCCTCGGCAACCGTCACGGCTTTACGCGCCGCCGCGTCGGCATTCGACTTCTCGACCCGGGCCTGCCGTAGCGCTTCCATGGCGTTGAGGTGGCCCTTGCTGACCGCGTCCAGCATCTGGGCGCGCAGCATTACGTCCTTGGGATTGTCCGACGTGACGTAGGCCGACACCGAGCCCATCTCACTGCCCTGCTGGAAGCTGCCCGCGACGAACTCGTCCATCTTGTCCTGCGCGGCGGTGATCGCATCACTCGCAGCCCCCGACTCCCGGCGCGCCGTTTCCGCGTCGCGCTTGGCCTGCTTCGCCACGGCGTCGGCTGCTTCTGCGTCGACCCGCGCCTTGTTCGCGAGCTCGAGCTTGCGAGCGACCTCATCGCGAAGGCTGCTCAGCCGCCCTTCCGCTTTCGCCAGCCGGTTCGTCAACTGCCCGACCTGACCGGCACGTTCGCGGGCTTCTTCCCGGCTCTCGCTGATCTCCGAGTCGCTCGGGTTGGGCGGCGGCGGTGGTACGGCTACCGCTGTGCCCGTCGCCGCCATCAGGAACGCGAGCCCTGCGGAACTCGCGATCAGCCACTGCTTACCACGCGATTGCCGCACCGCGCGCTGATTTGCTGGCACGGACTTTCACCTCCTGGCCCGGCCGCCACGCGCGACCAGGTTCGTTGTCGACGCACGGCCACACAAAGAACGCCACGCTGTCAACCTCAGCAAGCAAACCATGCCACAAGAGACGCACATTCACCACTCGTCACTCGAATGGGCACAGCTCTCACTAATAACTTCTGTCACACGCCTATTGCGGGTCGAAGGACTCCTCCGGTGCATATGCGACACCCGGGGAGTCCTTCGGCTTACCGGAACCAGCAGAATGGGGGTTGGCAACTGGAGGGAATTCGTGGCAGCGCCAAACATGCCAGACCGTTCGAATCGGCTGAATCAGTCACGCTGGACAGCTCGGCCTCGCGCTCGCTCGTCACACATCAGTGCGAGTGTTGCGGCGGCGGGCCTGCTCATGATCGGCGCCGGCGGCTTCCTGCCGTGGGTTCGATCGGGCACGGTGTCCCGCGACAGTTTCGAACTCGCGGGCGTGCTCGATCGTCACGGTCACGACGGCGCACTGCTATGGGTCGTGCTGTCTGTCTGGATCGTGGTTCCACTCGGTTGTGCGCTCTGCGCCGCGACCTACCTCCTCGGCTGGCCTCGGTTAGCCGCACTGCTATCGATCACGATCTCGCTCTTCGCGGGAACCGTGGGGGTATTGGCCTACGTCGAAGGCACCAACGTGTCCGGCACGGTCGTCGCCGTTTCCGCGGGGCCGGTGACCACATCAGCCGGGAGCGGCATCGCCTTCCTGGGCGGACTGGGGGTTCTCCGCGCCAAGTGGCGGAGGCCGCCGTCCGCGACCGGAACGGTGCCACCAGGCACGCCGGCAAACCGGCCGGCGTGAGACCAAGGGAGTAAAAGGATCATGAGCCATCCCGGCCCCGGTGGCCTCTACGGTCAGCAGCCGTGGCAGCAGCAAGGCCCCGGCCAGCCCCAGCAGCCCTACGGGTACCCCGGCGCACCGGACCCGTCCCAGTACCCGCAACCGGGCCCGCAAGGTGCACCGCAGGGCTATCCGACCCCGGCGGGCTACCCCGCCGCGCCGCCTCCCGGGTACCAGGGAGGGCCGCCACCCGGCTATCCCCCGGGGCAGTTCGGCTACGCTCAGCCGATGCCCGATGGCTCGCCGGGCAAGGGCAAGCGTGGCCTGATCATCGGACTCGTCGTGGTCCTGCTCGCCGTGATCGGCGGCGGCGTGACCTGGTTGACGGTGTGGCGGAACAGCGGCCCGAGCGGTGCGGCCTCACCGAACGAAGCCGCCTTGGCCTTGATGGACTCGGTGAACAGCGGTGACGTCATCGGCTTGCTCGACATGCTCGCGCCCGCCGAGGCAGATGTGCTCACCGCTTCGCTCGCTGACAGCGTGGAGGAATACAAGCGCCTGCGGATTCTGGACGACTCCGCGGATCTGCGGAAGCTCTCCGGCATCGAATTCAAGGCCGAGAATCTCACGTTCGACGAGAACCCGGAGCGGATCAACGATCATCTCGCCATAACCAAGCTGACCGGTGGGGTGATCACCTTCAGCGCGGATCCCGGCAAGTTGCCCATCGCGCAGGAGTTCAAGGACGCCGTAATGCCGCCGGATGTCCAGGGGAAGAGCAAAACGACCTCCATCGATATCGCCAAGGACGTCGTCGGCAAAGGCGAAGACCCCATCGCGATCGCGACGGTCAATATCGACGGCGAGTGGTATCCCAGCCTGTTCTACACGATCGCGCATTACGGATTGAAGGATTCCGACAAGACCTGGCCGGATTCCGCTATCCCGGCGAACGGGGCCGCCTCGCCCAACGAGGCCGTGACGGAGGTCGTCAACGCCATCCAGCGAGCGGACGTCAACCGCGTCATCGAATTGTTGCCACCCGACGAGATGGCCGTGCTGCACGACCTCGGGCCCGCCTTGGTGGAAATGATCGGCCAGAACGAGCCACTCGGCTTCGAACTCGGCAAGCTCGAGACCGAAGAGCGGGAGGTCGAAGGCGGGACCCGGCTGACGCTGACCGCGCTGGAAGTACGCGAGCCCGGCGGGCCAGGCGTGGTCTCGATCAAGAAGGACGGTGAGTGCTACGAGGTCGCCGCTGCTTCGGACACGCAGCGCTTCTGCGCGAACGACATCGGTCAGCTGGCGCAGAACGAAGGCGGCGTGCCGCCGGAAGCCGTGCAGCCGGTCGTCGAGATCGTGCAGGCCCTGTTCAACGAGGGCGTCGGCGTAGTCACCACCGAGGTGGACGGCAAGCACTACCTGAGCCCGATGCGCACCTACAACGACCTGGGCATGACCGTCCTGCGCGCGATCAAGCCGGAACATGTCACCACGCTGATCGAGCTCGGATCAGGCTGACGTCGCACGAGCGGGCGAGCCGAAGGGTGCAATAGCCATCGAACCTGGCGCTGCGGCCCTCAGCTTCGCTCGTGCGTGAAAATCCTTGCATGGACACTCCTCAGCACTCACGACCCCGAGATGGTGGGTCGTGAGTGCTGAGGCGTGCGGGGGCAAGGACTTTCACGCACGACGGCGATGGTGGCTCCCGCCGCGCGGTGTAGCTCACACACTCGACGGCCGGGCTTGAAGTCAAAACCGGACAGGCGTACTGTTTGGCCTCGGTAGCGGAAGTTCGCCGGTCCCGCACTCGCCGACCCGGTGCATGTGCGCGAGACTCGCACCGACGATCGAAGAGAACTGACTCCCACCGCACAGAGCGACCTCGATGGAGAGAGACGTGACAGCATCGGCAAGCAAGGACAGCTTTGGCGCCCGCGACACCCTGCGGGTAGGTGATGCCTCCTACGAGGTGTTCCGCCTCGACAAGGTCAAGGGATCCGAGCGGCTTCCCTACAGCCTGAAGATCCTGCTCGAATGCCTGCTGCGCACCGAGGACGGCGCGAACATCACCGCCGAGCATATCAACGCGCTGGGGAACTGGGACGCCAACGCGGAGCCGTCGACCGAGATCCAGTTCACGCCCGCCCGCGTGATCATGCAGGACTTCACCGGTGTGCCCTGCGTCGTCGACCTTGCCACCATGCGGGAAGCCGTCGCCGAGCTCGGTGGCGACCCGGACAAGGTCAACCCGCTCGCGCCCGCCGAGATGGTCATCGACCACTCGGTGATCATCGACGTCTTCGGCCGTGCGGACGCGTTCGAGCGCAACGTCGAGATCGAGTATCAGCGCAACCGCGAGCGCTACCAGTTCCTGCGGTGGGGCCAGGGCGCCTTCAACGAGTTCAAGGTCGTCCCGCCGGGCACCGGCATCGTGCACCAGGTCAACCTCGAGCACCTCGCCCGCACCGTCATGGCTCGCAACGGCCAGGCCTACCCGGACTCCTGCGTCGGCACCGACTCGCACACCACGATGATCAACGGCCTCGGCGTGCTGGGCTGGGGCGTCGGCGGCATCGAGGCGGAGGCCGCGATGCTCGGCCAGCCGGTTTCGATGCTCATCCCGCGCGTGGTCGGCTTCAAGCTCTCCGGCGAGATTCCGGCAGGCGTGACCGCGACCGATGTCGTGCTGACTCTCACCGAGATGCTGCGCAAGCACGGCGTGGTCGGCAAGTTCGTCGAGTTCTACGGCGAAAGCGTCGGCGCGGTGCCGCTGGCCAACCGGGCCACCATCGGCAACATGAGCCCCGAGTTCGGCTCCACCGCGGCGATCTTCCCCATCGACGCGGAAACCATCCGCTACCTCACCCTCACCGGCCGCCCGGCAGAGCAGGTCGAGCTCGTCGAGGCCTACGCCAAACTCCAAGGACTCTGGCACTCCGCTGATTCTGGGCCGGCTCGCGAGCCGGTGTACTCCGAGTACATCGAGCTCGACCTCTCGACCGTGGTGCCCTCGATCGCGGGCCCGAAGCGCCCCCAGGACCGCATCGAGCTCAACTCGGCGAAGCCGTCCTTCCGCCAGGCCCTGCGGGACTACGTCACCGACGGCGCGGCGACGCCGCACACCGCGCTCGACGAGGCCGACGAGGAGTCCTTCCCGGCAAGCGACCCGGTTGCGTTCTCCACCGCCAACGACAACGGCGCGGCCCTGGTGTCGGCGGCCAACGGCGCCGGCGGCAGGCCGACGAAGCCGGTCACGGTGCGCTCGGCGGACCGGGGCGAGTTCGAGCTCGACCACGGCGCCGTGGTGATCGCCTCCATCACGTCCTGCACCAACACCTCCAACCCCTCGGTCATGCTCGGCGCCGCCCTGCTCGCGCGCAACGCGGTCGACAAGGGCCTCGAGTCGAAGCCGTGGGTCAAGACCTCTATGGCACCCGGCTCGCAGGTCGTCACCGACTACTACGAGAAGGCCGGGCTCTGGCCGTACCTGGAGAAGCTTGGCTTCCACCTGGTCGGCTACGGCTGCACCACCTGCATCGGTAACTCCGGCCCGCTCTCCGACGAGATCTCGGGCGCGGTGCAGGACAACGACCTGACCGTGGTGTCGGTGCTGTCGGGTAACCGGAACTTCGAAGGCCGGATCAACCCCGACGTCAAGATGAACTACCTGGCGTCACCGCCGCTGGTCGTCGCCTACGCGCTGGCAGGCACGATGGACTTCGACTTCGACGCGCAGCCGCTGGGTACCGATGCCGAGGGAAATGACGTCTTCCTCGCCGATATCTGGCCCACCCCGGCCGAGATTCAGCGAACCATCGACTCCTCCATCACCAAGGAGATGTTCACCAAGGACTACGCCGACGTGTTCGACGGTGGCGAGCGGTGGAAGTCGCTGCCGACGCCGACCGGCAAGACCTTCGAGTGGGACGGCGAGTCGACCTATGTGCGTAAGCCGCCGTACTTCGACGGCATGCAACTCGAGCCCTCCCCCGTCACCGACATCGCCGGCGCCAGGGTGCTCGCCAAGCTCGGCGACTCGGTGACCACCGACCACATCTCCCCGGCCGGGGCGATCAAGGCCGACACGCCGGCTGGTCAGTACCTCACTTCGCACGGTATCGAGCGCAAGGACTTCAACTCCTACGGTTCGCGGCGCGGTAACCACGAGGTGATGATCCGGGGCACCTTCGCCAACATCCGGCTGCGCAACCAGTTGCTCGATGACGTGCAGGGCGGCTACACTCGCGACTTCACCTCCGACGGCGCGCCGCAGGCGTTCATCTACGACGCCGCGCAGAACTACGCCGCCGCGGGCATCCCGCTGGTGGTGCTGGGCGGCAAGGAGTACGGCTCCGGTTCCTCGCGTGACTGGGCGGCCAAGGGCACCTCGCTGCTGGGCGTCCGCGCGGTGATCACCGAGTCGTTCGAGCGAATCCACCGTTCGAACCTCATCGGTATGGGTGTCATCCCGCTACAGTTCCCCGAAGGCCAGTCCGCCGATTCACTCGGCCTGGACGGCACCGAGACCTTCGACATCGCGGGAATCACGGCGCTCAACGACGGCGGCGACGTCCCGGAGACCGTGCATGTGACGGCCACGAAGGATGGATCGACCGTCGAGTTCGACGCGGTAGTGCGCATCGACACCCCCGGCGAGGCCGACTACTACCGTAACGGCGGCATCCTGCAGTACGTGCTGCGCAACATGCTGCGCTGGTAGCCCTGCGTGCCGTTGCGGGCAGTTGACCGCTGATGACCACCACGCTGCTCATCAGCGGTTTCCTGTTACTCGCCGCCGCGGTCGTCCAGGGAGTCATCGGCTACGGCATGAATCTGATCGTCGCGCCGTTGTTCGTCCTGGTGGATCCGAGCCTCGTCCCGGTGCCGGTGCTGCTCGTCGCGACGCTGAACGCCGCGCTCGCCACCGCGAGGGAGCATCGGCACGTCGATTGGCGTCGCTTGGGCGATGACGGGCCGGATTCCCGGCACCGCGCTGGGCGTCCTTGCCGTCGCGCTGCTCCCGGAACGGCCGTTCGCCGCGGTCATCGGCGTC
>WHSS01000082.1 GCA_009379975.1 Actinophytocola sp. | reverse complement strand
TCACCCCATCCGGGACGCCTGAAACCCAGTCACCTGACCATCAGGCACACTGTCCTCTTATAGCCCGCCTTGACGCGATTCCCCCACCAGCTAAAGCTGGTGGTCCCTCGCTACGTCTCTTGATGGGGAGGTCGCTGAGGTCGGGAACGTCAGAGGGCCCGGGGTGGCCGGCCATTGCCGACCACCCCGGGCCCTCGCGCTCCGTCTTAGCTCAGCTGCAACCGGAGGTCGCGCCGCAGCCTTCGCAGGCGTAGCACGACCCCGCGGGCCGCATCTTGGTGCCGCAGGTCATGCACAGCGGCGCGTCCGCGGCCTTACCCAGGTGCAGTTCGAGCAGTTCGGTCGTGGTGTGTGCCGAGCTGACGTCGACGCCCTTGCTGCCGGCCTCCGCCTTGGCCTGCTCGGCCTTCGCCTCCACACTGCTGCGTAGCGCTTCGAGGTCGACCTCCTCGTCATCCACCACCGAGCCGCCGTACTCGTTGGCGACCGCCGCGGCGCGCTCCTCCGCGGTGAAGACGCCGAGTTGCTCACGCTGCTCGTAGGGCAGGTAGTCCAGCGCGAGCCTGCGGAACAGGTAATCCAGCACGCTCGTCGCGATCCGCACGTCGGGGTCATCGGTCATCCCCGCGGGCTCGAACCGGAGGTTCTGGAACTTGCTGACGTAGAACTCGAGCGGGATGCCGTACTGCAGGCCGACCGAGATCGACGTGGCGAAGGCGTCCATCACACCGGCCAGCGTCGACCCCTGCTTGCCGAGCTTGACGAAGATCTCGCCGAGGCCGTCATCCGGGTACGAGCCCGCGGTCAGGTAACCCTCGGCGCCGCCCACGGTGAACGACACGGTCTGGCTCGGCCGCTTCTTCGGCAGGCGCTTGCGGACCGGCCGGTACTCGACGACCGGCTCGGGCGCCTCCGCCGCGGGCTTGTCGGTCTTCGCGGTGGAAAGCGGCTGGCCCACCTTGCAGTTGTCCCGGTAGATCGCCAGCGCCTTCAGGCCGAGCTTCCAGCCCTGGAAGTAGATCTCCTCGACTTCTTCGACGGTCGCCGCTTCCGGCATGTTGACCGTCTTGGAGATGGCGCCCGACAGGAACGGCTGGACCGCCGACATCATCCGCACGTGGCCCATCGGGGCGATGGCACGCGCGCCCATGGCGCAGTCGAACACGCTGTAGTGCTCCTGCCGCAGCCCCGGCGCGTCGATGACGTGGCCGTGCTCGGCGATGTACTCGACGATCGCCTCGACCTGCTCCTGCTGGTAGCCGAGCGAGGTCAGCGCCCGCGGCACCGTCTGGTTGACGATCTGCATCGACCCGCCGCCGACCAGCTTCTTGAACTTGACCAGCGAGAAGTCCGGCTCGATCCCGGTGGTGTCGCAGTCCATCATGAAGCCGATGGTGCCGGTGGGCGCCAGCACGCTGGCCTGCGCGTTGCGCCACCCGTTCCGCGCCCCGATCTTCAGCCCCCGCTGCCACTCCTGGGTGGCAACGGAGCGGACCGCGGCGTCGTTGTCGTGCGACGTGCGGATCGCGTCGTTCGCCGCGGCGTGCTTGCGCATCACCCGCTGGTGCGCCTCCGCGTTACGCGCATAGCCCTCGTAGGGCCCGACCACGCCGGCCAGCTCGGCCGAACGCCGGTAGGACACGCCGGTCATCAGCGACGTGATACCCGCCGCGAGCGCCCGGCCGCCGTCGGAGTCGTAGGCGTGCCCGGTGGCCATCAGCAGCGCGCCGAGGTTGGCGTAGCCGATGCCGAGCTGCCGGAACTTACGGGTCGTCTCGCCGATCGCCTCGGTCGGGAAGTCGGCGAAGCAGATCGAGATGTCCATCGCGGTGATGACGAACTCGACCGCCTTGGCGAACAACTCCGCGTCGAAGGTGCCCTCGGGGCGCAGGAACTTCATCAGGTTCAGCGACGCCAAGTTGCAGCTGGAGTTGTCCAGGTGCATGTACTCCGCGCACGGGTTGGACGCGGTGATCCGCCCCGACTCCGGGCAGGTGTGCCAGTCGTTGATCGTGTCGTCGTACTGCAGGCCGGGGTCGGCGCAGTCCCACGCCGCCTTGGCCATGACCTCGAACAGCCCCTTGGCGTCGACCTCTTCCACGACTTCGCTGGTGGTCCTGGCGCGCAGGCCGAACTTCTCACCCGTCTCGACGGCGCGCATGAACTCGTCGGTGACGCGCACCGAGTTGTTCGCGTTCTGGTACTGCACCGAAGCCATGTCCGAGCCGCCGAGGTCCATGTCGAACCCGGCTTCCCGCAGCGCCTTGATCTTGACCTCTTCCCGCGCCTTCGTCTGGATGAACTCCTCGACGTCGGGGTGGTCGACGTCGAGGACGACCATCTTTGCTGCGCGACGGGTCGCGCCGCCCGACTTGATGGTGCCCGCCGACGCGTCGGCGCCTCGCATGAACGACACCGGGCCGGACGCGGTGCCACCCGAGTGCAGCAGCTCCTTCGACGACCGGATCCGCGAGAGGTTCAGGCCCGCACCCGAGCCGCCCTTGAAGATCAGCCCCTCTTCCTTGTACCAGTTCAGGATCGACTCCATGGTGTCGTCGACCGCGAGGATGAAGCAGTTGTGGACTCGAAGGCCGCTCGAAAGGTACTCGCCGGACTCGGTCTGGATGTCATAGACGTCCATGACCCCACGAGACTCGACGCTGGCGATCTGAAGTCGCTTCAACTCGCCGGCAGCACGGCCCGGCTTGTCGAACGAGCGCTCCAGTTTCTCCGCCTTGACCGGGTCGAGAAACCCGATCTCGTCGGCAAAGATGCGGCGGTCGCCACCGTTCTGGATCTGGATGCCCCAGGTGTCGGGGCGATCAGCACGCTTCTCAACCTTCCGGTGCACCCTCGCGAAAATGCCGAACCGCGCCAGCAGCTGCTGAACGTCTCGGATCAGTTGCTCGCTGATCATGTACATGCCAACCAGGGTCGAGCGCTCGCGGGCAGAGACATATCCTTCTGCCTGGAATATGCTGCGAAGATAGGCCGCCACCACCGGAAGTGGCGACGTGAAGAGGAGGGGCGGCGCCGACATCTCCGCCCCACGAGTCCGCAGGTCCCACTTGTCGACGAAGTCTCGTAGCTCGTTTCCATAGAGGCGGATACGCCTGCAGTCCAGCCCCTCGTCCTGAGTCTCGACGCGGCGTTCCTTACGGTGAGTGTTCGGGAACACCACATCGAGCGCCTTGGTCACCCAGTCTCGCTCTGAGTCGGTCACCGTCATGGCTTCAATCGTCAACGAGCGGTTGGTTCCGTTGTACTGGCCGACGAAACCATCGGACTGAAGCCACCCGGCGAGAGTTGCCTCGGCGATCTCCTGAGACGAGATCTCCGCTTCACCGAAGGCCTTCCGCCTGTGCCATTCCAGCATGTCGCCCGCGCGTAGCTCGCCGGCAGGGACAAAGCGACCGCTACCAACTGTGCTGGAGGCCCGCCAGACAAGGTGGTCAGCCGTGACATCGAGTGCATGACCCGCCTTGGTGTGAATGCGGAAGACTTCCTTCTGACCGTTGAACTTGGTCGCTATGATCTTCGTGAGATCGTGCGCGTCGAAGACTTTTGCCCCGACGGCATCCGATTCCACCAACTCGCCGATAGGCACCATCCCAGCGGGGGTACTCACCAACGCGTCGTAAGGTTGGCAGGCCGAAACCTGCTGCTTCGACCGCGTCCCCACGTTGAACCAGACCGGCGAGTTGAAGCTGAACACCTGGTGCAGCAGCATCCAGGTCAGCTCGTGCTCGAAGATCTCCGCATCGGCCGGAGTGGCGAAGTAACCGTGCTCGACGCCCGCCTGGGTATAGGTCTTGACCACCCGGTCCAGCAGCTGCTTCAGGCTCCGCTCCCGCTGGTCGGTGCCCACGGCGCCCCGGAAGTACTTGCTGGTGACGATGTTGGTCGCATTGACCGACCAGAACTCGGGGAACTCGACGCCACGCTGCTCGAAGTTCACCGTGCCGTCACGCCAGTTGGTCATCACCACATCGCGCTGCTCCCACGTGACCTCGTCGTAGGGGTGCACCCCCTTCTTCGTGAACACGCGCTGCAGCGTGAGCCCCCGGGCGGCCCCTTTACTCTTGCTCCCCGACGTGGCGTTCACGCCAACGGTCTCCGTCATTCCATCTCCCTCACTCCGGCGCTCATGGCTTCCCACGCGCGCCGTTCGCTGCCTGCTGTGTCGTGCTAGTCGTTCCCGGTGGCTTTCTCCGGCCCACCATCGGCGATGGCCTCGCGAAGGTCGGCGATCTCCTTCTCGAAGTCCTCGATCGACGAGAAGGCCCGGTACACGCTCGCGAACCGCAGATACGCCACGCCGTCCAGCTCGCGTAACGGACCCAGAATCGCCAGACCTACCTCGTGACTGGGAATCTCGGCCACGCCTGCCGACCGGATCGACTCCTCGACCCGGTGAGCCAACTGCTGCAAATCGTCATCGTCGACCGGGCGCCCCTGGCACGCACGCCTCACGCCACGGACGACCTTCTCCCGGCTGAACTGTTCGGTGACCCCAGACCGCTTCACCACGGCCAGCACCATCGTCTCCGATGTGGTGAAGCGCCGTCCGCACTGCGAGCACGAGCGGCGCCTGCGAATCGCCTGACCGTCCTCCACCTCACGCGAGTCGACGACCCGCGAGTCCGCGTTCCTGCAGAACGGGCACCGCATGCCATCACCACCTCTCGCGCGCACCGGTACCGGCTGAACCCCAGGCAGGCCGCAACCAGAGAACTCGAGCGACGCAGCTGGTGATCAATTTGTGGATTCCCGGTGGATGGCCGCCCTGGTCCTGTGGACAACCTACCTCGATTATAACCCAACCTGTGGAACAACTACACGCATGTAACTACTACATGTTGGGGTTGACGATAGATCGCGCCGAGATGATCCGCAACTGACCCGAGCGGGTGAAACTGGTGAGTCACCACACCATGCCGCCACCGCCGAAGCGGCTCCCAGCCCGTGCTCAGCCAGCCGGAACGGCGCCCGGAGCCACTGGAACGGTCAGCGCAAGACCCGCCGTCACCGCGCCCGAATCCACCCCATTGAGGTCCTCGATGCGCCGCACCACCGCGCGCGGGTCACTCTCCGGGGCGTACTTGACCGCGAGATCCCACAACGACTCCCCCGGCGCGACGGCGACCACTGTGGTGCGGGCGGGCACCGACGAGCCTGCCATCCCGTCCGCCATCCCGCCGACGATCACCCCGAAGCCGAAGATGACCGCGCACACCGCCAGCCCGGTGAGCACCACCAGGCGCCAGCGCGGCGCCGGCCGCGTGACCACACACGCCGTGACCCTGCCACCCGGAGGCTCGTCCGCGCGGCGCGCCCCACCCGGCGGGCGCCGGAGCGCCTCATCGGCCCTGCGGCGCACCGGATTCGCCACCCTGCGCGGCGCGAGCCCGACCCCGCCCGCGGCAGGCGTGCGGCGCAGCGCCCGTCCATCGGCCCGTCCACCGGCCAGACCATCGACCACAACCGCCATCGTGGATCCTCCACTTCGCTTCGGTGTACCGGCGACCACGCCTTGCAGCGGGCCCCGAAGCTCGAACACGCGTTCTATCGAACCTCTGAGCGACTGTCTACCACGCGGCACCGACAAAATCGAGAGCGCGTCGGCGTGTCGATCGAACAGTTGTTTGAAGTTGGGGTCCCGGCGCGTTACTGTCGGTGACAGCGGCTCATGGGTGCCGCGGAGGCGAGAGCACTGGGAGGCAGAGCGGTGGCAAAGCAGAAGGAAACGCTGGCGGGCAGGCCGAACGCAGGCAAGGCCGAGCGCGCGCAGCAGGGCTCGGAGGGCACGGTGCATTCGTTCCCCGACCCCGACGACCTCGGTAACCTCACGGTCCGGCAGGGCCAGATCCTCGAGGTCATCAGGTCCTGGGTGAGCAGGCTCGGGTACCCGCCGAGCGTGCGCGAGATCGGCGATGCCGTCGGGCTCGCGTCGACCTCGTCGGTGCAGCACCAGTTGCTCGCGCTGCAGCGCAAGGGCTATCTACGGCGGGACCCGAACCGTCCCCGCGCGGTCGGCGTCGTGCCCGCGGACATGAGCCACACCCTGAGCGCACGGCGGGATGAGGCCGAACAGACTGAGCAGGACGCCCGGCCCGCGCCGACGTATGTGCCACTCGTAGGCCGAATCGCCGCCGGTGGTCCGGTCCTTGCCGAGCAGGCGATCGAAGACGTCTTCCCGCTGCCGAAGGATCTGGTCGGCGAAGGCGAGTTGTTCCTGCTCAGCGTCACCGGCGATTCGATGGTGGACGCCGCGATCACCGACGGCGACTGGGTCGTGGTCCGGCAGCAGCCGAACGCGAACAACGGCGAGATCGTCGCGGCCATGATCGACGGCGAGGCCACGGTGAAGACGTTCAAGCGTCAGGAAGGCCGCATCTGGCTGCTGCCGCACAACGAGGCGTTCGAGCCGATCCCCGGTGAGGACGCGACCATCCTCGGCAAGGTCGTCGCGGTGCTGCGCAGGCTGTGATCGCCGCTGTGGTGGCCGCTGTGGTGGCCGCCGCCGCGCTCAGCGGTTCGTGCGGCGCCGCCGGAGCCTGCTGAGGCCGAACCACGCCACGCTCACCGTGCCGACGGCGATCACGATGCCGGGCAGCGCGGCCACCCCGCCGGCCGTGTCCGCCTCCTCCGCCGCTCGTGGGGCGGCGCCTCCCTCGGCCTGGGTCTCTCCGGTGCCACCGTCGGAGCCACCGCCGATGGGAGGTTGGCTCGTGGGGGGCGCGCTCACCAGTGCGGTCGCGTCCCCGACGATGGTCATCGGCTGCCCGGCGCCTTCGCTCGCCGACAGCAGCGCCCCGTCGGGTGTGAAGGCGATCGCCTCGCCTTGCTCCTCGTCCGGCAGCGGGATGCGCACCGGCTCGCCCGCCAACGCCGCGACGACGTCGCCGTCCGGCGCGGCGTACAGGTAGACGTCGGTGTAAGTCCGTAGCGCGATCACGTCACCGTCCTTGCTCACCGCACCGCCGGTGAGCAAGACCGAGCTCGCTGCGCCGACGGGTCCGCCCTTCGTCCTGGTAGCCGCGATGCTGACCTCCGCGACCTTTTCCAGCGGTGTCGGGCCAGGGCTGGCCAGTTCGCCCTCGGGCCGGTATACGCCGGAGCGCCCCAGCACGTGTTTCGTCACGATATGCGGCACGCCTTCGCGGTCCAGCAGCAGCGCCTCGGCGTCGTGCTGCCCGTCTGGATAGGTCAGCCGGTGCAGCGAAGCGGTGCCGTCCGGGGCGAGCGCGTGAAGCGCCACGGTCTCCCGTTGTTTGCGATTGTCGCCTGTGTCGGCCAGCCACAGCGTGCCGTCCGCCGCCAGTGCCATGTCCTCGATGTCATACGGGTCGATGTCGCCGGTGACGGAGCGCTGCACCGCGCACTTCTGGTCGAGCACGAAGACCTCAAGGGCGCTGCCACCGTCATTGGCCGCATAGATGTGCTGGCCGTCGGCGGCAAGCCCCGATAGCTCGGCGAGCCGCTCATCGCTGATGGTGCAGAGCTGCTGCGGGGTGGGCTCTGCCTGCGCGAGCCCCGGCGGCCACGCCAGGGTCAGCGCGATCATGGTGGCCAGGCCCCCCGCCACCCGCGAAAGGTCAGGCAACGGAGCCATTGGTCGAGAACTCACTGAGCGCGGCCGCCAGTTCCGGCCGTACCCGCACGCTGAGCCGCGTGCCGCCTTCGACGTGGTCCTCGTGCAAGATCTCACCCTCCGAGTGTGCCCGGGAGACCAGCTCACCTCGGGTGTAGGGCACCAACGCGTCCACCACCGTGGTGGGCCGGGGCAACCGGTCGGCGATCACTTCGACGAGTTCCGGGATACCGCTACCAGAACTGGCGGAGACCACGACGGCGTCCGGCAGCAGATGCCGGAGCCTGGCCAGCGTGACCTCGGTGGCCACATCCGCCTTGTTGATCACCAGCAGTTCCGGTGGTAGCGGCTCATCGCCCCGCCCCGAGATTTCGCCGAGCACCTGGCGCACGGCGTTGACCTGCTCCTCGGGCGCGGGATCGGCGCCGTCGACCACGTGCAGCAGCAGATCGGCCCGCGCGGTCTCCTCCAGGGTGGATCGGAACGCGTCCACCAGCTGGTGCGGCAGATGCCGGACGAACCCGACCGTGTCGGTCATGGTGAACGTCCTGCCGTCCGGTGTGCTGGCACGCCGGGTGGTGGGATCCAGCGTGGCGAACAGCGCGTTCTCCACCAGCACGCCGGCGCCGGTGATCGCGTTGAGCAGACTGGACTTGCCCGCATTGGTGTAGCCGACGATCGCGACGCTGGGAATCTCGTTCGCCGTCCTGCGGCCGCGCTTGGTCTCGCGAATGGTGTTCATCGCCGCGATTTCCCGGCGCAGCTTGGACACCCGCTTGTTGATCCGCCTGCGGTCGGTCTCCAGCTTCGTCTCACCGGGACCACGCAGCCCGACACCGCCGCCTGCACCACCCGCACGGCCACCGGCCTGCCGGGACAACGACTCACCCCAGCCACGCAGCCGCGGGATGAGGTACTGCAGTTGCGCGAGCTCGACCTGCGCCTTGCCTTCCCGGGACCGGGCGTGCTGGGCGAAGATGTCGAGGATGAGGGCTGTCCGGTCGACCACCTTCACCTTGAGCTTGGACTCCAGCTGGCGGAGCTGGCCGGGCGAAAGCTCACCATCGGCGATCACCGTGTCCGCGCCGGTGGCCCGTACGATCTCACCCAGTTCGGTGACCTTGCCGGAGCCGATGTAGGTCGCCGGATCCGGCCTGTCGCGGCGCTGCACCAGCCCCTCCAGCACTTCCGAGCCCGCCGTCTCGGCGAGCTGCGCCAGCTCGCCGAGTGAGGCCTGCGACTGTGCTGCGGTCCCTTCGGTCCACACCCCGACGAGCACGACCCGTTCCAGGCGTAGCTGCCGGTATTCGACTTCGGTGATGTCGGCGAGCTCGGTGGACAATCCGGCGACTCGCCGGAGCCCCGCACGCCCTTCGAGCTCCCATTCCCCGGTGGACATCTCGTCGTCGCCGGCGTCGTCGCGGGGTTCGTAGATGTCTGTCAGTTCTGTCATCGTCCTTCCATGCTCCCACGACCTCGCGCCGACTACGAGTGAATTAGCCCGATCACCGTGTGTGACCGGCCCGTAGGGAGGTATCCGGCTACGCGGGGCTATCCCACCAGGCGCTGTCCAGTTCGCCGCCCGCCAGGATCACGGCGGGGCCGGTCAGCGTTGTCTCGCCCTCGTCAACGGTCACGGTGACCATGCCGCCAGGAACGTGCACGGTGCGCTTCCCCGCGCTCTCGCCGGCCAGCCGGAGGTCGGCGACCGCGGCGGCGACGGTCCCGGTACCGCAGGAGCGGGTCTCCCCCACGCCACGCTCGTGCACCCGCATCCGCAACGCGCCGTCATCGATCCGGTTGACGAACTCGAGGTTGACTCCGTGCGGGAACACCTGCTGGTCGAAGTCCGGCTGCCGGCTCAGGTCGAGCCCCGCGATGTCGGTGTCGGTCACCGAGACCAGGTGCGGGTTGCCGACGTCGACCGCGAGCCCCGCGTACGTCACCCCGGCGACCGAGGCCGTCGATTCGCCGGTGACCGCGCCGGGTCCCATCGCCACGGTCACCGAACGATCGGCGTGCACCGTCACAGGCCTGCCGCCCGCGCGGCTGCCCACGACGAATTCGGCGGTGTTCACCAGTCCGGCGTCGAGCAGGTAGCGCGCGAAGACCCGCACACCGTTGCCGCACATTTCGGCGATCGAACCGTCCGCATTGCGGTAATCCATGAACCATTCGCTGTCGTCGGCCGCGGTACCGGGCTCGAGCGCGGCAGTACGCATCACGCGCAGCACGCCGTCGGCGCCGAGCCCACGCCGGCGGTCGCACAGCGCCTGCACCCGCTCCGCGGTCAACTCGAGGCTGCCGTCCGGATCTGGCAGCAGCACGAAGTCGTTCTGCGTGCCATGGCCCTTGAGAAACGCGATACCCACGGTTATGAGGTTACGTGCTCGACGACCTGGTTCAGCAGGCCGGGCTCGGCGGCGTCGAACCAGCGGATCCGGTCGTTGCGGCGGAACCAGGAACGTTGCTTGCGCACGAAGCGCCGGGTCGCCTGCGCGGTGGCCTCCGCGGCCGCTGTCATGTCACCGTCGCCGTCGAGCGCGGCGAGCACCTGCTGGTAACCGAGCGCGCGCGGCGCGGTCTTCCCGTCGCGCAGACCGCGGTCGATCAGGCCCCGGACCTCGTCGACCAGGCCGGCCTCGAACATCCGCGCCACTCGGACATCGACCCGCTCGTCCAGGCTCGCCACCTCCCGGTCGAGGCCGATCTGCACCGTGCCGTAACGGGCCGCGCCCCTGGCGGGCAGGTTCGCGGAGAACGGCTCACCGGTGATCGCGATGACCTCGAGTGCCCGCACGATGCGCCGGGTGTTGGACGGCAGGATGGCGATCGCCGCGGCCGGGTCCTGTGCGGCGAGCCTGGCATGCAATGTGGCGGGACCGAGCTCTTCGGCCTCCCGTTCCAGCCCGGCACGCACCTCGGGGTCGGTGCCGGGAAACCGCAGGTCGTCGAGGACGGCCTGCACGTAGAGCCCCGAGCCGCCGCACAACACCGGCACTATGCCGTCGGCGAGCAGCCGCTCGATGGTGGCGCGGGCGTCTCGCTGATAGACGGCGACCGAGGCGGTTTCGGTCACGTCGAGCACGTCCAGCAGGTGATGGGGTACGCCGCGCCGTTCGGCTTCGGGCAGCTTCGCGGTGCCGATGTCCATGCCCCGGTAGAGCTGCATCGCGTCGGCGTTGATGACCTCGCCGCCCAGCTCGAGGGCCAACTCCAGCGCCAGGTCCGATTTCCCGGTCGCCGTCGGCCCCACTACCGCCACGGCGCGCTGAAAGACGCTTTCAGTCCGCTCAACGGACTGAAAGGCCCACTCAGTACGTTCAATGGACTGAGTGCGTCTTTCAGCGCTCACGGGGACTCCCAGAGCGCCACATGGTAGCCGACCCCGAAGGGTGCGTCCGAGTACAGCAAGCTGCCCCGCCAGCTGCCGCCGGCCGCTACCCCGGCGGCGACCTGCCACGGTGCGCGTCCTACCGCGCCCAGTTCAGCGGCCAGTACCGGGTCCAGGCCGGCGAGTGCCTCGGCATCCACGTCGGCCAGTGCCGCCGCCACCGCCGAGTCGAAGCCGGGCGCCCGGTCGTCCCGCCCGCCCGGTGCGCGGTCACCATGGCGGTTCGAGCCGTCGCCCAGCACCAGCAGCCCCGCGTCTTCTGCGGACTCGCCCAGCCGCCGCCCGAACGCGGCGCATTCGTCGGGCGACGTCGCCACGCCGAGAACATCGGCACGCACCGTCTCGGCGGGAGCCCGCCCGCGCAGCCAGCCCGCGATCAGCACCGGCAACGGCAACTCGCGCGGTTCGCTCACCTCGTCGCCGGAGGCCCCCGCGGATAACGACACGACAACATCGACCCCGTAGCCGGCGAAAGAGCCGGCCACGGACGGGCCGAACGCGGCCGCCGGACCGGCATCGACCGCCACCGCGACCCAGTGCGAATCGGTCTCGCGCAGCCAGCTCACCGCGTCGATGACAGCGGCACGCAGCGCCGAGATCGCCTGGTTGGGCCCGGGAACCAGCTCGTCGACCAGCAGCGGCGGATGCGGCACCACAGCGACACGCCTGATCACAACGCATGAGGTTACCCGGAACACCGGGCACCGCCTTCGCGCCGGTCGTTGCACGCCCTGAATCGTCCTGGAGTACCGCACTCGACGCTGACCTGCTTGAATGCGGCTTACACCCACTAGCGTCGTGTGATGAGATGGTTCATCTCGTTGCGCGACACTCGAGACGAGCACAGTCCGGCCCCGTCACCCAGGCGGGGCGCCCGCGGCAGCAAGCAGGCCGTGGGCAAGCAGCCGAAGAAGGAGCCGGCGATGGCCGACGACAAGGCGACCGAGAAGCCCACCAGCAGCGTACCCACGCCCCACGAAGTACCGCACGGCCACGCACCCGCGCCCCACGAGGTACTGCACGGCCATATGAGCATCGCCCACGCCGCGCCGCCGGTACCGAACGCCGAGGTCAACCCGGCTAGATGGGGCCGCATCGACGACGAGGGCACCGTGTTCGTCCATACGGCAGGCGGCGAACGATCCGTCGGCGTATGGCAAGCGGGCACCCCCGAAGAAGGCCTGCTGCACTACGCCCGCCGCTTCGATGATGTGCGCACCGAGGTCGAGCTGCTGGAATCCCGGCTGACCTCCGGCGCGGGCAACCCGAAGCAGGCGCTGCAGTCGGCGACGCATCTGCGGGACGGGCTCGACGAAGCGGCTCTCGTCGGCGACATCGAGGCGCTGCGGGCCCGGCTCGCGCACGTCATCGCTCACGCCGAGACGGCGCTGGGTGAGGCCAAGCAGGAGCGGGAAGCCGCCCGCACGGCCGCGGTGGCCCGCAAGACGGAGCTGGCAGAAGAGGCGGAGAGCATCGCCGAGGAGTCAACGCAGTGGAAGGTGGCAGGCGACCGGCTCCGGGCGATCCTCGATGAGTGGAAGTCCATCAAGGGCGTGGACCGCAAGACCGACGACGAGCTCTGGCGGCGGTTCTCGAAGGCCCGCGAGGCGTTCAACCGGCGTCGCGGCTCGCATTTCGCCGAGCTCGACAAGCAACGTGCTGTCGCGAAGACCCGCAAGGAAGAGCTGATCGCCGAGGCGGAGGCGCTGTCCGACTCATCGGACTGGGGGCCGACGGCCATCCGGTACAAGCAGCTGATGACCGAGTGGAAAGCCGCGGGCAGGGCCCCGCGCGACGCCGACGACACCCTGTGGCAACGCTTCCGGGCCGCGCAGGACGAGTTCTTCTCTCGCCGGTCCGCCGTGTTCTCCGAGCGCGACGCCGAGTTCTCGGCGAACGCCAAACTCAAGGAAGAGCTGCTGGTCGAGGCCGACAAGATCGACCCGGTTGCCAATCTCGAGACCGCCAAGGCGAAGCTGCGCAAACTGCAGGACCGGTGGGACGAGATCGGTAGGGTGCCGCGCGAGCGGATCCGGGAGCTCGACGGCAAGCTCAAGGCGGTCCAGGACAGGGTGCGAGACGCCGAGGACAGCAAGTGGCGCCGCACCGACCCCGAGGCCCAGGCTCGCGCGGCCCAGTTCCGGGAGCGGGTCGAGCAGTTCGAGGAGCAGGCGGAGAAGGCTCGGGCCGCGGGGGACGACCGGCGCGCGAAGCGGGCCGAGGAACAGGCCTCGCAATGGCGTGAGTGGCTGGCGGCGGCCGAGCAGGCCGTTGCCGATCGCTGAGGTCCTGGGCGGCACGAAGGTGCCATGGGGTGCCTATATGGCACCCGCGGCCTTCGGCTCGCCACCGCCGGTCCGAGATTGAGCTCTACGTCCTCGACCAGGCGATGCGGAGCCAGTTAGCGGCGAGCACGATCACCAGGATCATCGCCGCGGTCATGCCGAAGCCCGGCCCGGCGCCGGGGTGCCCTGATGCGCCGGAGGACTGCAGTGACCAGATCGCCAGCATCCCGTCGAGCGACGCGACACAGGTGCCGACCGCGCACACCCACGCCAGCCACCAGCGCCGGGTGAGCAACGTGAGCACCGAGGTACCGATCCCGAAGCCGGTGCTGGTCGCCGCGAACAGCCGCGGGATCGCACCGTCCTCGCCGTAGAGCAGCACGCGCCAGCCCGCGCTGTCATCGACCCAGGGCAACAGCAGGGCGATCATCAAGACGAACACCAGCACCGCGATCACGAAGCCGCGTCTGCCCGGCTCGATGCGGCGCGCGGCAGCCCGTTCGACCGCGTCGATCTCTTCGCGCAACTCCGCCACCTCGGGTGTCTCAGGCATCTCGTCGTCCGGCTCAGCGGCCACCGTGCTCCAGCCTCTCGATCCTCAGCACGTCGAACAGACGTCGGCCGCGGCAACGGGTTGCGCCGCGGGAGCGCCGATGCCCGGCAGGCCGAGCCCTACCGGCGCGATGCCTTCGGTGCGGGGACGCGTCCCGGCTTCCGCGTTGTCCCCGGCGCGGGTGCGGCGGTGGGCCAGCACATCACCATCGGCGACCAGGTGATGCGGCGCGGCATAGCTGATCGTGGCCTCCACTACGTCGCCTGGACGCACGGCTTGATCGACCGCGGCGCCGACCGGGGTGAAATGCACCAGCCTGCCGTCCCGTGCTCGCCCGCTCATCCGGTGCGTCTCGGCGTCCTTGCGCCCTTCACCGGAGGCGACGAGCAGTTCGACCCGGCGGCCGACCAGCTTGGTGTTCTCCTCCCACGCGATCTCGTCCTGCAACGCGACGAGCCGCTCGTAGCGCTCCTGCACCACGTCCTTGGGCACCTGATCCGCCATCGTGGCGGCGGGCGTGCCCGGTCGCCGGGAGTACTGGAAGGTGAACGCGCTGGAAAAGCGAGCCTGCCGCACCACGTTGAGGGTGCCCTGGAAGTCCTCATCGGTCTCTCCTGGAAAGCCGACGATGATGTCCGTGGTGATCGCGGCGTCCGGGATACGCTCCCGCACCTTGTCCACGATGCCGAGGAACCGGCTCGACCGGTACGACCGTCGCATCGCCTTGAGTACCCGGTCCGAACCGGACTGCAGCGGCATGTGCAACTGCGGGCAAACGGCGGGGGTCTCGGCCATGGCGTCGATGACGTCGTCGGTGAATGCGGCCGGGTGTGGCGAGGTGAACCGCACGCGCTCCAGCCCGTCGACGGCACCGCAGGCGCGCAGCAGCTTGCCGAACGCCAGCCGATCGCCGAACTCGACGCCGTAGGAGTTCACGTTCTGCCCGAGCAACGTCACCTCGAGCACGCCCTCGGCGACCAGCGCCTGGACCTCGGCCAGGATCTCCCCCGGCCGGCGATCGCGTTCCTTGCCGCGCAGCGACGGCACGATGCAGAAGGTGCAGGTGTTGTTGCAGCCGACCGAGATCGACACCCAGCCCGAGTAGGCCGAGTCCCGGCGCGCGGGCAGCGTCGAGGGGAACGCCTCGAGCGACTCGAGGATCTCTACCTGCGCTTCACGGTTATGCCGCGCTCGCTCCAGCAGCGCAGGCAGCGAGCCGATGTTGTGGGTGCCGAACACGACGTCGACCCATGGCGCACGCTTGACGATCTCGCCGCGGTCCTTCTGCGCGAGGCAGCCGCCGACGGCGATCTGCATGCCCGGCTTGCCCTGCTTCACCTTCGCCAGATGCCCCAGGTTGCCGTAGAGCTTGTTGTCGGCGTTCTCCCGGACGGCGCACGTGTTGAACACGACGACGTCGGGATCGACGTCGGGATCGTCCTTGCTCGCGGGCACATAACCCGCGCCCTCCAGTTGCCCGGCGAGGCGCTCCGAGTCGTGCACGTTCATCTGGCAGCCGAAGGTGCGAATCTGATAGGTGAATGCCACCCTCCAAGGGTAGGCCTTCGCAGTTCAGCGCCGCGCAGAGCCCGAGGTCCGGGGGCGCTCCGGCACAACACAGCCACAACACGACCCCGACACGAACCCCGTAGCGATCCGGCCATGTCGCGCCGGTGGTCGATCATGTGACTAGAGTTACTCGCGCCGTACTCCGTTCGGCGGGCCAGAAGGTGACACGTCGGTTGCGGTTTGCGGGAAATGCGAGGCACCGGGGGGCCATGGGGTGTTAGATCCCCGGTGTCAGATCAAATATGGCGTAACTCATGAGCTCTTTCGCCGGTTGGAGGCCAGATGACCGTAGAGACGTCAACGGCGGCGATGATCAAGGCATCCGAGGTGAACAAGTTCTTCGGCGATCTGCACGTGCTGAAGGACATCAACTTCGAGGTGCCTCGCGGCCAGGTCGTCGTAGTGCTGGGCCCATCCGGCTCCGGGAAGTCGACCCTGTGCCGGGCGATCAACCGGCTGGAGCCGGTGAACAGCGGCGTGATCCACGTGGACGGCAAGGAGTTGCCGAAGGAAGGCAAGGCATTGGCCGCGCTACGCGCCGATGTCGGGATGGTGTTTCAGTCCTTCAACCTGTTCGCGCACAAGACCATCGTCGACAACGTCATGCTCGCCCCACTCAAGGTGCGTAAGCAGAAGAAGCCCGAAGCCCGCGAGTCGGCGATGCAATTACTCGAGCGGGTCGGCATCGCCGATCAGTCCGAGAAGTACCCCGCGCAGCTCTCCGGTGGCCAGCAGCAGCGCGCGGCCATCGCCAGGGCCCTGGCCATGCGGCCGAAGGTGATGATGTTCGACGAGCCGACCTCGGCACTGGACCCCGAGATGGTGCAGGAGGTGCTCGACGTCATGACCAACCTCGCCAAGGAGGGCATGACGATGTTCGTGGTGACCCACGAGATGGGATTCGCCAGGCGGGCGGCACATCGAGTCATGTTCATGGCCGACGGCGAAATCGTGGAGGACACCACGCCGGACGACTTCTTCACCAACCCGAAGTCCGACCGCGCGAAGGACTTTCTCAGCAAGATCCTCACTCATTAAGTTGCCCACTCGAGCCTGTCGGTACCCCGGTAGGCAGGTGGCAGATCGGAAGGAAACGAAAAATGCGAATTGGTCGAGTACTGCGCACCAGCGCGGTCGTGGCCGCTGCCAGCCTGGCGCTCGCCGCTTGCGGTGACGACGGGGGCAACGGTGGCGAAGCCGGAGGCGAAGAGGGCGGTGTCGCCGAGAAGTCGTGCGAGGGCGGTGGCGACGCCTCGGTGACGATCGGAACCAAGTTCGACCAGCCAGGCCTCGGTCAGAAGACGCCGGAGGGCATGGACGGCTTCGACATCGCGGTCGCCTGCTATATCGCGAAGCAGATTCACGGCGACGACGTCAACGTGGAGTGGAAGGAAGCCCCTTCCGCCGAGCGCGAGAACCTGCTGGAGCGCGGCGACGTCGACATGGTCGTGGCCACCTACACCATCAACGACGAGCGCAAGCAGAAGATCGACTTCGCCGGCCCGTACCTGCTGGCCCACCAGGACCTGCTCGTCCGCGCCGACTACGAAGAGATCAAGAGCGAGGAAGACCTCAAGGACGCGAGCCTGAAGCTGTGCTCGGTGACGGGTTCGACCTCGGCGCAGAACGTCAAGGACGACTTCGCGCCGAATGCCGACCTGGTGGAGTACGGCGGCTACTCCGAGTGCATGACCGGCCTGCAGAATGAGGCGGTCGACGCGGTGACGACCGACAACTCGATCCTTGCCGGCTTCGCCTCTGCCGAGCAGTACAAGGACAAGTTCAAGCTGATGAACTTCAACCTGTCCGACGAGCCGTACGGCGTCGGGATCAAGAAGGGTGAGACCGAGCTTCGCGACCAGATCAACGCGGCGATCGAGAAGATGGTCGCCGACGGTGACTGGCAGAAGTTCTTCGACACCCACCTCGGCCCGTCCGGCTTCAAGGCGGACACGCCGACGATCACCGAGAAGTAATCCGCTGTCAGCAGTGAGCGGGTAGCGCGCCGGCTCTGGCGCGCTACCCGCTCCCCGACTCCAGGGTGCGATAAGCCGTGGTCGATGATCTTGCCTTCCTGTTCGACAAGTACAACGTCGTCGCCGCGTTCTGGGTGACCGTCCAGCTTGCGGTGCTCTCGGCGATCGGGTCCCTGATCTGGGGCACCGCGTTGGCCGCGATGCGGGTCAGTCCGGTTCCGATCATGCGCGGGTTCGCCGCGGTGTACATCAACGCGGTTCGCAATACACCGCTGACCGTGATCCTCGTCGGGTCCTCCCTGGGCCTCTGGCAGACCCTGGGCGTCACGCTCGCCGGAGAGCGGGCGACCGAAGTCAACTTCCGGCTGGCGATCCTCGGCCTGGTGGCCTACACCTCATGCTTCGTGTGTGAGTCGCTTCGCTCCGGCATCAACACCGTTCACGTCGGCCAGGCGGAAGCCGCCCGCGCCCTCGGCCTGAACTTCGGTCAGGTGCTCGGCCGCATCGTGCTGCCGCAAGCCTTCCGATCCGTCATCGGGCCGCTGGCCAGCGTGCTCATCGCGCTCACCAAGAACACCACGATCGCCGCGGCGATCAGCGTGGCCGAAGCGGCCGCCCTGATGAAGACCATGGTTGAGAACGAGGCCCACCTGCTGTTCCTGGTGACGGTCATCTTCGCGTTCGGTTTCGTGTTCCTGACCCTTCCCACCGGCCTGATACTCGGCTGGGTTTCGAAGAAGGTGGCGGTCAAGCGATGACGTCAGTTCTCTATGACATCCCTGGGCCCAAGGCTAAAGCCCGCAACTGGCTCTACGCGGGCCTGTTCGTCATCGCACTCGCCGCGGGCATCTGGTGGATCCTCGACGCGATGAACGACAAGGACCAACTCGACTGGGACAAGTGGGAGCCGTACCTGGCGAAGTCGGGAACCTGGGAAACGTACCTGCTGCCGGGGCTCCTCAACACGCTCAAGGCCGCCGCGGTGTCGATCGTGATCGCGCTGCCCATCGGCGCCGTACTGGGCATCGCCCGGCTGTCGGACCACGTGTGGATCCGGGTGCCCGCGAGCATCATCGTGGAATTCTTCCGGGCCATCCCGGTGCTCATCCTTATGCTGTTCGCCAACGCCGCCTACGACGTGTTCGGCAACTTCGACTTCGAAACGAGGGTGCTCTACGCGGTCGTGACCGGACTGGTGCTCTACAACGGCTCGGTGCTCGCCGAAGTGGTGCGTGCGGGCATCCTGTCGCTGCCGAAGGGCCAGTCGGAGGCGGCCCTCGCGGTGGGGATGCGCAAGGGGCAGCTGATGAACTACGTGCTGCTGCCGCAGGCCGTCACCGCCATGCTGCCCGCGATCGTCAGCCAGCTCGTGGTGATCGTCAAGGACACCGCCATCGGCGGCGCGGTGCTCGGCTACGGCGAGCTGATCGCGGCTGCGCGCCCGTCGTATTCGTTCTACAACAACGTCATCGCGACGCTCGTGGTAATCGCGGTGCTGTTCATCGCGCTGAACTACCTCCTCACCTCGTTCGCGAACTGGCTCGAGAAGTATCTGCGGCAGCGTAAGCGTGGCTCGACCGCGGTCGTCGCGCCGGACATGGTCGAGGAGCAGGCCCCGGGCATGCACATGGGCGGTGGGGTCCATTAGTCAGCTCCGGTGCTCACTCTCGCTGTGAACTGGTTGTCATCGAGCAGGTGTGAACCGCCCGGATGCGGGTATACGTAGGCGTTGCGATCAGCAGGTCAACGACACCGGAGGCCAGCGTGACTTCGACGAGAGCTTCCGCAGACGTCCAGCGATCCACCCTGGTGCGGCCATGAACGACAGCGACTACGTGATGCTGCTGGTCCTGGGCACGGCCATCGTCCTGCTCGACGGTCAGATCCTCTATCACAGCGGCAAGCGATACCTCGGTGGTACGAGCGGCGACGAGTCGACGGCATCGATGACCCGGCTCGTCGTCGTCCTCTTCCACCTGGTCGCGCTCGGCATCCTCGCGCTGATCTCGACGATCGACATCGGCGGAGCCGGGCTGCAGGCGATCGTCATGCGGCTCGGCGTCGTGCTCCTGGTCGTCGCGATCTTCCACGGCGCCGCGCTCGCGGTGCTGACCAGGATGCGCGAGAGCAGGCAGGTCGAGTCCCACCGCAGGCAGGCCGAACAGCGCATCCAGGCGCGCGGTGATCACGAGCGACAGGCACGCTTCGACCCGGTGGTAGCGCCGGTGGCCGGCCAGGACGGCCCGATGCCGGAGGTCACACCCAGCATCGAGGCGAACGGGCCGTACTCGACATCCCAGTAGCGACCCGAAGGGCGTTTCAGGCGGAACCACCGTGCCATGAGATGCCTATATGGCACCCAGGGCCACCTTGGGCTCCCTGGTGATCAGTCGCGGTTGAACAGCTTGTTGCCGAGCCAGACGACCGGGTCGAAGCGGCGGTCGGCAACACGCTCCTTCAGCGGAATCAGCGCGTTATCGGTGATCTTGA
>WHSS01000190.1 GCA_009379975.1 Actinophytocola sp. | reverse complement strand
GTCAGCAGCAACGCAGGCGAGACGACCAGTGCGGTGTACACGGTGCCCGGGAACCGCATGATGTTCTCGAGCTGGGCGGAGAAAGCATCGGGCGTGAGCAGCTGCATACTCAGCAACGCGCCTATTGCGAGAATCGCGCCGATCAGGCCCGCGAACATCGCCTCCAGCAGGAACGGCAGCTGCGTGTACCACCGGGTGGCGCCGACCAGGCGCATGATCCCCACCTCCGCACGCCGGGTGAACGCCGAGATCTGGATCATGTTCGCGATCAGCAGCAAAGCCGCGCCCAGCAACACGACGGCGGAGCCGAAGGCCACGTCACGGACATAGCTGAGCCCCTCGACAAGGCGATCGACGACCTCGCCGCCGTCATTGACGCGGAAGACGCCTTCCTTCTCGCTGAACTCCTGCACGATCACGTCGGATCGCTGCGGGTCGGAGAGCGTCACGATGAGCGAAGCGGGCAACGCCTCCGCAGTGGCGGCCTCGATCAGCTCGGGCTCGTTCTCGAAGATCTCCTTGAACTTGACCAGGGCGTCTTCCTGGTTGCGGAAGAGCACCGAGTCGACCACCGGGTTGGACTCCAGCTGCTGCTTGAGACCTTCACACGGCTGCTGCTTACAGCTTTGGTCGTTCTTGCTCACATCGTCGTTCAGGAAGATCGCCACCTCGAGCTCGTCTAGGTAGCGGTCCTTGGTGAGGTCGACGGTCTTCACAGCCAGCAGGCCGAACCCCAGCAGGGCAAGTGAGATCGCCGTGGTGAGGATCATCGCGATGGTCATCGTGACGTTCCGACGCAGGCCCGTGAAGACCTCACTGAACACGAAACTGGCGCGCATCTGCTGAACTGTCCTTGAGTCGGGGGTTAGGGCGGGTTACGTGGCGGGGCTGCCCCGCGGGTCAGCGATCAACTCCGTAGACGCCGCGCGCGTCGTCACGGATGACCTGGCCGAAGTCCAGCTCCACGACGCGGCGACGCATTGAGTCGACGATGGAGTGGTCGTGGGTGGCCATCAGCACCGTGGTGCCGGTGCGGTTGATCCGCTCCAACAGCAGCATGATGTCCTGGCTGGTGTCCGGGTCGAGGTTTCCGGTCGGCTCGTCGGCCAGCAGCATCAGCGGGCGGTTGACGAAGGCACGCGCGATGGCCACACGCTGCTGCTCGCCGCCGGACAGTTCGTTGGGCATCCGGTCGGCCTTGCCTTCGAGCCCGACCAGGTCGAGCACCTCGGGCACCACCTTGCGGATGGTGTGCGCCGGCTTACCGATCACCTCGAGCGCGAACGCGACGTTCTCGAACACCGTCTTGTTGTTCAGCAGCCGGAAGTCCTGGAACACGCACCCGATCGTCTGACGCAGCCGGGGCACCCGCCTGCGCGCCATCTTGGCGACGTCGAAGTTGGCGACGAAGACCCGGCCCTTCGTCGGAACCTCTTCCCGCAGCAAGAGCCGGAGGAACGTCGACTTGCCGGACCCGGACGGCCCGATGACGAAGACGAACTCGCCCTTGTCGATTTCCACCGAAACACGGTCTAGCGCTGGTCGGGTCGAGGTCTTGTAGACCTTGGAGACGTTTTCGAGCCGGATCACAGCGGAAGCCTACCTCGCAGGGGTGTTAAGGCAGGGTTGCCTCCCACACTTGTCACACCGAGGCCTCGGTCTCCTGCTGTTTACGCCAGCGGATGCCCGCCTCGAGGAACCCGTCGATGTCGCCGTCGAGCACCGTTGACGGGTTACCGACCTCGTGCTCGGTGCGCAGGTCCTTGACCATCTGGTACGGATGCAGCACGTAGGACCGCATCTGGTTCCCCCAGCTCGAACCGCCGTCCTTGAGCGCATCCAGCTCCGCGCGGTCCTGCTCCTTCTTGCGCAGCAGGAGCTTGGCCTGCAACACCTTCATCGCGGCGATCTTGTTCTGGAGCTGCGACTTCTCGTTCTGGCAGGAGACAACGACCCCGGTCGGGATGTGCGTCAGCCGCACTGCCGAGTCGGTGGTGTTCACGCTCTGCCCGCCGGGACCGGACGACCGGAACACGTCGACGCGGATGTCCTTCTCCGGGATGTCGATGTGGTCGGTTTCCTCGACCTCGGGCATCACCTCGACGTGCGCGAACGAGGTCTGCCGCCTGCTCTGGTTGTCGAACGGCGAGATCCGCACCAGCCGATGCGTGCCCTGCTCCACCGACATCGTGCCGTAGACGTAGGGGGCGCTGACCTTGAAGGTGGCCGACTTGATGCCCGCCTCTTCGGCGTAGGAGATGTCGTAGACGTCGGTGCCGTAGTCGTGCCGTTCCGCCCAGCGCAGGTACATCCGCAGCAGCATCTGTGCCCAGTCTGCGGCGTCGACGCCACCCGCCTCCGAACGAATGGTCACCACCGCGTTGCGGTCGTCGTACTCGCCGGAGAGCAGCGTGCGCACTTCGAGCGCTGCGATGTCCTTCGCGAGCTGCTCACGTTCCCGGTCGGCCTCTTCGGTCAGCTCGGCGGAGCACTCTTCACCTGCAAGTTCGTACATGACGCCGAGATCTTCGAGGCGCTGCCGTAGCTCCGAGAACTTGCGCAGCTCACTCTGCTTGTGCGACAGCGTGCTGGTGATCTTCTGAGCGGCGGAGGGATCGTCCCAGAGGTTGGGGCTCACCGCCTGCTCCTCGAGCGACGAGACTTCGGCGCGCAACGCGCCGAGGTCCATCACCGACTCGACCTGGTTCAGCGTTCCGGTGAGGTCCTTGAGATCTGCTTCGACATCCGCACTCACAACGTTCAAGGCTACCCGGCAGCCTCGCGGCCATGAGCGCAGGTGCATATGTCGACATGTGCCGGGCCGCTGGGCGGCCACATGTCGACATTCGACCCGTGCTGCTCAGCCGATGGCGTCGATCAGCTTCAGCGCGGCCTTGGCCTGCGCCTGCGCGAACCCGGCGACCGCCTTGGCCGTCGGGTCGTCTGCGCTCTTGGCCTTGACCTTCGCCTCTTCCAGGTCCGCCTCGTAGCGCTCACGCGCCGCGACGATGAGCTTGGCCCGCTGCTTGTCGGTCACTTTCTCGGCGTTGACCAGGCGCAGGATGAGCGTGCTACGCATGTGGTCGGGGCCGGGATCGACGTTGACCCACTGCTTGAAGGCCTTCTTGCCCGCCGGCGTGATCACGTACTGCTGGCTGGAGCGTGCGCCCTGCTTACCGAGCCGCACGAGCCCAGCCTCCGCGAGTGCGGGCAGTTCGCGATACACCTGGCTCCTGGTGACGCTGAAGAACGCGCCGTACCCCTCGCCGGCCTCGGCGACGAGCTGCCCACCCGTCGCGGGACCGTCGTGAAGCAGGCCGAGCAATGCCGCGGATGTTGCGTTCAGTTCAGACACACCTCCACGGTGCCACCGTGGCGGCATTCTGTCCACAGTGGTCACCTGTCTAGTCCACAGTGGCTAGTGGCGCGCGGCGGCGATACCCATCGTGACCACGACGGGCAGGTAGTACAGCCCGATCGACGCGGCGCCCAGGAAGACTGCGGCGCTGAGCAGGGTAATCGCACCCAGGATGACCGGACGCCGTGTCCGGCGCGGAGCCAGTAACGGCGCGGCACACAGCGCGACGGGAATGAGCACGATACCCGCGAGCGGCCATCCTTCCCGCTCAAGCAGGCCGTGCCGCGTCTGGTAACACTCAGTTTCGGCCACTGCGGTGCCGGTGCTTGGCCCCACCGGCGCGTTGCTGCAACTCGCCGACATACCCAGGGGCAGGAGGAGCAGCAACGCGCCGATCAGCAGGGCCAGCGCGACGGAGGCGGCCAGCCACGGGGCGGCGCGATTACCAGCGAACCGGCCGCGACGTGGACTGGTCTCGGCAGCCATCCGGCCCTCCTAGTGGACGGTATCCGCCCATCATGGCAGCGCGGCTGCGAGGCTGACGCGGACGGCTACTTCAGCCAGACGACCACGAGGATGTCGACCCGGCGGTGATCTTCCAAGATCAGGTACACGATATCGCCTTCGCCGTGCGGTCCGAAGGTCAAAGCGCGCATCTGCTGCTGGGACTGCTCGACGCTGGTGACCTCGTACACGCGGCTACAAGCCGAGCCGGGCCTTGGTCTGCGACAACGGCTCATCAGCCGGGATGTCCTCTCCGGCCAGCCGCGCGGCCGCCCGGCGATACATCGCCCGGTGTGCCTCGGCCCCCCGCGTCGCGGTCAGCCGAGCCACCCGCCGCCACGACTCCAAGGTTGCCAGCACCGCAGGCAGATCCAGCGTTTCGGTAGCTCTGGTCATCACGTCGCGCCACTGCTGGTCGAACTCCGCGGCTTCCTCGGAGATCAACGCGGCACGAACTTCCGCGGGGGAAGCGTCGGCGAACGACGGCCCCCGGCGCGGTCGCTGGTGCGACCGAGGGGCGGGCCGAGAGGAAGGAGCGCGTGGCGGTGGCGGGTTCGGTTCGCGGTGCCGTGCGCGCCGACCTGGAAGAGGTCATCCGCCGCGACTATCGGCTGGTCGTCGGCGTGGCCGCGCGGGTGCTGGGCTCGCAGGAGGAGGCCGAGGACGTCGCACAGGAGGTGTTCCTCTCCTTCGGTCGCTCGTCGGTGCCGGGAGAGGATGCGCGCGGCTGGCTCTCCGTCGCCGCGGCGCTCGACATGTCCCCTGGCAGCGTCGGCACCACCGTGCGGCGCGCCGAATCCGCCCTGCGCAAGGAGTTGAACCGTCATGCGCCATCCGACTGAGGGCGTGCTACGCCGGCTGCTCGACGAGCCGGCCGGGGTGTCCGACGCAGACCGCGAGCACGTCGCCGGCTGCCCGCGCTGCCTCGGCGGACTCGCTACCCAACGCGAGGACGCCGCCCTCGTCGGTGCGGCACTGGAGGCCGAGGGCAGTGCGGACGTCGACGCCGCGTGGCGGCGACTGTCGACGGCCGCGCCCGCCACGGGACCGGAGTGGGCGGCGGCGCGGCGTGCCGGCCGGTTCCGCGCGGGTCCTGCGACGTCTCGTCGTCGCGGCCGTCGCCGTTGCCGTCATCCTGGCAGGCGCCGGCACCGCCGCCGCCAACGACTGGCTACAGATCTTCCGCACCGAGCAGGTCGCTCCGGTCACCATCGGCACCGCCGACCTCACCGCCCTGCCCGACCTGAGCGCGTATGGCGACGTCGCGGTGACCAGCGAGGATGCCGCGCACCAGGTGTCCGACGCGGCGACCGCGGCAGCGGAGACCGGCCTCGACGTGCCAGCGGTGACCACGACGCTGCCTCGCGGCATCCGCGGCGAGCCGATCTACCAGGTGGGCGGCGAGGTGAGCGCCACCTTCACCTTCTCGGCGGAGCGCGCTTCCCAGGCCGCCGCCCATGCGGGGAAGACGTTGCCGCCTCCCCCGCCGGGGCTGGACGGTAGTCAGGTGCGGCTGGTCGCCGGTCCGGGCGTGGCACAGGTCTGGTCGTCCTCCGCGGGGATGCCCGCCCTCCTCGTCGGTCGCGCCGTCGCCCCGTCGGCGTTCTCCTCCGGAGTACCGTTCGAGACCGTGCGCGAGTACCTGCTGTCGTTGCCGGGCCTGTCCGAAGATGTCGCGGCCCAGCTGCGCACGTTCACAGAGGACGGGTCCACGCTGCCGCTGCCCGTGCCCGCCGACCAGGTCACCACCTCGTCGGCGCAGGTAAACGGGGCGCCTGCCACGGTGCTGGCCACCCGCGACCGGACGATGGTGGCCGTCGTGTGGGTGGACGACGACGTGCTAACCGCCGTAGCCGGTGCGCTGGACACCGACGAGGTCCTGTCTGTCGCCCAGGATCTGCGGTAACCGTGGCCGCCGACCCCGCCGCCGTCACGAACGACGCCGCCATTCGCGCGGCCGCCCACCTGGTCACCGACCTGCCGCCGACACCCGGCGTGTGGTGTTCGGGCCTGCGCAAGCGGTACGGCAGGCGCCCAGCAGTTGAGGACGTGTCCCTGGAGGTGGGCCGCCCCGATGCGGGAGAGGCGATGCTCCTCGGGCGGCCCGCGACCGATCCGGCCGCGCGCGCCCGCGTCGGCTACCTGCCGGAACTCTTCCGGTACCAGCCTTGGTTGAGCGCGGCCGAGGTGCTGGCCCTCCACGTCCGACTGGCCTGCGCCGGCGTACCCGCCCAGGAGCAGCGCGAATGCCTGTCCTTGGTGGGCCTGGCCGAACGCGCCCGCGATCGCGTGGGCAGCTTCTCGAAGGGGATGCAGCAGCGCCTCGGGCTGGCGGTCGCCCTGGTGGCCCGGCCAGAGCTCGTGGTGCTGGACGAGCCGACCAGCGCACTGGACCCGATCGGCCGTGCCGACGTGCGCGACATCGTGCTGTCGCTGCGGGCGCGGAACGTCGCGGTGCTGCTGAACTCGCACATGATCGGCGAGGTCGAGCGCGTCTGCGACCGGGTGGTCATCCTCGACCGCGGACGCGTCGTCGCATCGGGGACCCTTGCCGAACTGCTCGGCCGACGCGAGCTCCGGATGCACCTGACCGGCCTCTCCACTGAGGCCGAGGCTCGCCTGGCCGCAATCGGGGACGTCGAGCGCGCCGGCGACCTGTTCACCGTGGCGCTGCCTGCCGACGATGACGGGGAGGCCGTTCCCGACCTGGTGCGGGACTTGGCCGCCCTCGGCGCACGAGTGCACGCGGTCGAGCCAGGACGGATCACCCTGGAGGAGCGCCTGCTCGGCATCCTGCGGGCGGGTTCTGCCGAGCGGTCAGGACGCGAAGCATGACGACGGTCCGGACGGTGCTGACGATCGCCGCGCTCACGCTGCGCGAGGCGTCCCGCCGACGCGTGCTGCTCGCCCTCGCGGTGCTCACCGTCGCGCTGCTGCTGTCCACCGTCATCTCGCCGATGGCGTCAGGCGTGATCGCGGTGGGCCTCTTCGGTGCCACCTGGATCGCCGGTGTGGTGGGTGGCATCGGCGAGTCCCTCGGCAACGACGCCGTCTCGCACGTCGGCACCGTCTCGCGGATGCTACTGCCCACCGACGGCCTGTGGCGTGGTGCGATGCACGGGTTTCAGGACCCGTCGGCGCTCCTCCAGTTCGGCGGGCCGGAGAGCGGGGCTTTCCCGTTCCTGAGCGAGGCGCCGCTGACGGCCATATACCTCGCGTGGGCCGCGTTGTGGGTGGCGATGGTCTGGGGCCTGGCGGCCGCGTCATTCCTGCGAAAGGACCTGTGAGAGCTTCGATCGATCTGACGAGCTGTTGCGACGATACGTCGGCGCCGGACACTTTGTACCCGTTACATGTAATACAAATACGTAGTACGATGGTGTCATGAGCACGATAACGTTCCGAGCGGGCCCCGACGTAGACCGGGCGCTGGCCGAGTTGTCTATCGACACCGGGCAGGACCGGTCAGCGGCCATCCGGCAAGCCATCCTCGACGCGTGGCGCACCCATCGAGCCGAGCGGCTACGCGCCGAAGCGGAAGCGCTCGCCGCCGACCCCGACGACCGCGCGGAGATACAAGCCGTCCAAGAAGAAATGGACAGCCTCCGTGCGTGGTGACGTGTACCGGCTTAACGCTCCGCGAAACGCACGAGGCCACGAGCAGCGCGGCACCCGCTTCGCGGTCGTGGTGCAGTCGGGCTTGCTCCCGCTCTCCACCTGGCTGGTCGCGCCCACATCCGCAAGTGCACGGCCCGCGACCTTCCGCCCAGAGGTCGATCTGGACGGCAAGGCCACACGCGTACTGGTCGAGCAGACGACCGCGGTCGACCCCGAACGACTCGGCGAGTTCGCAGGCCGACTCTCGACCGACGAACTCGTCATCGTGGACGACGCGCTAAGAACCGTTCTCGACCTCGACGGCGGCTCGATCCCCGCCCAACCGTCACACTGAAACGCGCACCCGGAAGTACTCCACCCACACTGCACCAGCGCGCTCCGGCCGTAGTCGTCCCGCCTGATCAGCGTCGCACTCATGCCGCCACCCCCGGTCGGCGTGGCCGGGGATCGAGACCGAGCACGGCCAGGTCCACTACGGCGTCCCTGGTAACCCGGGCGATCAGCCCGGAGAGCCCCACCCCGAGCGTCAGCGCGGGTTCGAGGGGTTGAGGTATGGGACGCCGAGGGGCTCGAAGTGCCGGGTATTGCGCGTCACGACGGTCATCTGCGCGGCTTGCGCGCTAGCTGCGATCAGGGCATCGTCCAGCGGTGCGTGCCCGGGAATCCGGTAAGTGGCCAGGATCCGCGCGGCGGGCAGGTCGAACGGCAGTACCCGACCGGCGAAAGCTGGCAGGAAGCGTTCATCAAACCACCGACGCAGAACGTCTCCTTGAAACGGATCGGATCGCTCCTTGACGATCACCCGGCGCTCGATCCCGGCAACAGTCGTTGCCGTCACGAACTGATCAGCGACAGGGACCGATGCCGCCCAGGTCTCGACCAGCGGATTGCGTCCTCGGACTCGGAGCGCGGACACCACGTTGGTGTCCAGGACATAGCTCACCGCTCAATTCACCGCTCGATCAGAGGTCGGGAGTGCGGGCGATCAGGCCAAGGCGCTCGGGCTCGAACTCGATGTCGGCGCCCTCGTTCGTACTCAACAGGTCAACGATCGTGACAGGTTCGCGCTCGAGGGCGTCAGCGAGGATCGCGCGTGCCTCGATCGATCGATCGATGATGGTGCTCGGCACGCGCCCGTAGCGCGGCCTTGGTTCCCTCCGGAAGGTTGCGGATCAGGATCTGCTCCACGACGACCACCTCCGATATCAGTCTAACGATATCAAGCCACCTGGCCAGGCCTGCGACGACATCCTGGCCCACCTCGGCGGCCGGATCGGCCAGACCTTCTTGGCGGTGCCGGTAGGCGATCGCGGAGCAGGCAAGCGGCGGCTACCCTACCTGCGGTGCCTCGAACCGCGTGACCGGAGGAGTCGATGCTGGGATGACGGCAGGGCGACCGATGCCCACACAGGACGACGTGCTCGGGTACTTCACCACGCTGTCGAACTGGGGACGGTGGGGCGACGACGACGAGCTCGGGACGCTGAACCACATCACCGACGACGTGCCCGTGCGCCGCCGACATGCCGGGTGCGGAGGACATGCCGGTGCCCGGATTCGGCAACGACCGGCGCTGGGGCTTTTCGTCCGAGCGGCTCGGCATCACGTTCCACGGCAACACCCTCACCCACGTCGACTCGCCGTGCCACATCTTCTGGGACGGCACGATGTACAACGGGCGGTCGCACTCGTTGGTCGACGCCGCAACGGGATCGGCGTGGGCGGCCGTCACGGCGGCGGCGAACGG
>WHSS01000064.1 GCA_009379975.1 Actinophytocola sp. | reverse complement strand
TCTACTAGATGCCGGACCCGCTCTACTAGAACCGACAGCGGCCACGGCGGTGCGGGCGACAGCCTTCGCTCGTGCGTGAAAGTCCTTGCATGGGCACGTGTCAGCACTCACGACCCACCTGCCGCGGGTCGTGAGTGACTAAGCGTGCTGGGGCACGGACTTTCACGCACGACGATGGTGGCTCGCACGCCAGCTATACGGATGTCTAGCGCGTTGCGGGTCTCGGCCCATACCCTGGCCGTATGGCGGAGCGCACCGGATCACCACGTGTGGGCATCATCGGCGCCGGGATGTCCGGGCTGTGCATGGCCGCGACACTGCGGCGGGCCGGCTACCACGACTTCACGCTCTACGAGAAGGCGGATGAGGTCGGCGGGACCTGGCGCGAGAACACCTACCCCGGGCTGAGCTGTGACGTGCCCGCCCGGTTCTACTCGTACTCGTTCGCGCCGAACCCGGACTGGACGGCCAACTTCGCGCCCGGTTCGGAGATCCAGGCGTACTTCACCGGGTTCGCGGACTCGTCCGGCCTGCGTGAGCACATCCGGTTCGGCACCGAGGTGACCGAGGCACGCTGGAACGGTGAGCGCTGGCAGGTGAGCCTGAGCGACGGCGACACGGATATGGTCGACGTGCTGGTCTCTGCCGCAGGCGTCCTGCATCGCCCGAAGCTGCCCGCCATCGCCGGGCTGGCGAGCTTCGCCGGGTCGGCGTTTCACTCCGCGCGCTGGGATCACTCCGTCGAGCTGGCGGACCAGCGGGTGGGTGTGATCGGCACCGGATCGACCGGAGCGCAGATCGTCTCGGCGCTTGCGGGCGTCGCAGGCCGGTTGACGCTGTTTCAACGCACGGCGCAATGGGTCTTCCCGATGCCGATCGTGTCGTACTCCCGTTTAGGGCGGGCCCTCATGCGGCGGTTCCGGCCGCTGAACCGCGCGAGCTACCGCTTCTATCAGCAACTGCTCGAGCAGAGCTTCGGCCGCGCGGTGGTCGAACGTGGTTGGCGGCGCCGGTTGCTCGCCACGTTGTGCCGGCTCAACTTGCGCCTCGGCGTGCGGGACAAGGAGCTCCGTCGCAAGCTCACGCCACCGGATCAGCCGATGTGCAAACGCTTGATCATTTCCGGTCGCTTCTACCGGGCGGTCACCCGTCACGGCGTGGACGTGGTCACCGACGCCATCGATCACATCGAGCCGGAGGGCGTGGTTACCGCCGACGGCGTACGGCATGAGCTCGACGTGCTCGTGCTCGCCACCGGGTTCGACGCGCATGCCTATCTGCGGCCGATCAACCTCATCGGCGAGGACGGCGTCAAGCTCGAGCAGGTCTGGGCCGACGGGCCGCGGGCCTATCGCACGGTCGCGCTTCCAGGGTTTCCGAACTTCTTCATGCTGATGGGGCCGCACAGCCCGATCGGCAACCACTCGCTGGTCGCGATCGCCGAGACGCAGGCCGACTACATCGTTCGCTGGATCGACCAGATCGCCCGCGGCGACATTCGCCAGGTCGCACCGACCGAGCGAGCGACCGATGAGTTCAATGCCGCCATGCGTGAGGCCATGCCCGACACGGTGTGGACCACCGGTTGCCAGAGCTGGTACCTCGGCAAGGACGGCTTGCCCGAGCTGTGGCCGTGGTCGCCCGCCCGGCATCGCGAGATGCTCGCCGGGGATCACACCGACGAGTTCGTCGCGCGCTAATCGGGCGGCTCGCTCCACCCAGTGGCGCGCGGTGAGGATGGCGGCCCGGACCTTCGGCTCGCCCGGCTCAGTGCTCCGGTGCCGCGCCGTAGCCGCCACCGCCTGGCGTCTCGACGATGAGCACGTCGCCTGGCGCGAAGTCTGTCGAGCCGCAGCCGGGTAGTTCCTCGATGGTGCCGTCGGCGCGCTCGACGGCGTTGCGGCCCAGCGCGCCTGCCGACCCGCCCGCCATGCCATAGGGCGGGACCCGGCGATGGCCGGAAAGCGTGCTGACGGTCATCGGCTCGGTGAACCGGAGCCGGCGGATCGACCCGTCGCCGCCGCGCCACCGGCCGTCGCCCCCGCTGCCACGACGGATGCCGAAGTCCTCGACGAGTACCGGGAGTCGCCACTCCAGCACTTCAGGGTCGGTCAACCGCGAGTTGGTCATGTGGGTCTGCACCACCGGCGCGCCGTCGAAACCGTCACCCGCGCCGGAACCCGAAGCCAGCGTCTCGTAGTACTGATGCCGCTCATTGCCGAAGGTCACGTTGTTCATCGTGCCCGCGCCCTCGGCCTGCAGTCCCAGAGCCGCGTAGAGCGCTCCGGTAATCGCCTGCGAGGTTTCGACGTTGCCCGCCACCACGGCCGCCGGGGACTCGGGCGAAAGCATCGAGCGCGGCGGAATCTTAATCCGCAGCGGGCGAAGGCAGCCGTCGTTGAGCGGAATTTCGTCCGCGACGAGCGTGCGGAACACGTACAGCACGGCGGCCGTGACCACCGACGACGGCGCGTTGAAGTTCGTGTCCAGCTGCGCGGAGGTGCCGGTGAAGTCGAGCGTGGCCGACCGGGCAGCCCGGTCAACGGTGACGCGCACCGCGATCACGGCACCGGAATCCATCTCGTAGCGGTACTCGCCGTCGTCCAGGGTGTCGATGACCCGGCGGACGGCTTCCTCGGCATTGTCCTGCACGTGCCGCATATAGGCCAGCACCACGTCGAGCCCGAAAAGCTCGATCATCTTGCCGACCTCGTCGACGCCCTTCTGGTTGGCGGCGATCTGGGCGCGCAGGTCGGCGAGGTTGGTCTCCGGATTGCGGGACGGATAGGGCGATTCGGTGAGCAGCCGCCGGGTTTCGGCCTCCCGGAAGTGCCCACCGCTGACGAGCAACCAGTTGTCGAAGAGCACTCCCTCCTCGTGCACCTCCCTGCTACTCGCGGGCATCGAGCCGGGGGTCAGGCCACCGATCTCGGCGTGATGCCCGCGCGAGGCGACGAAGAACAGGATCTCGTCGCGCGCCACGGCGAAGACCGGGGTGATCACGGTGACGTCGGGCAGGTGGGTGCCGCCGTGATACGGATCGTTGACGGCGTAAACATCACCGCGTCGCATCCTCTTGCCGCGCCTGCGGTTGACGACCTCCTTGACGCTGGTCCCCATCGAGCCGAGATGCACCGGGATGTGCGGGGCGTTGGCGATCAGGTTGCCGTCCGGGTCGAACAGCGCGCAGGAGAAGTCGAGCCGTTCCTTGATGTTGACCGACTGCGCCGTCGACTCCAGCCGCGACCCCATCTGCTCCGCGATCGACATGAACAGGTTGTTGAAGATCTCCAGCCGCACCGGGTCGGCCGTGGTGCCGATCTCGGCGGACGCCCGCGGCCGCACCCGTTCGATCAGCAGGTGACCGGCCGCGTTGACGCGTGCCTGCCAGCCGTCGTCGACCACGGTGGTGCTGTTGGGTTCGGCGATGATCGCCGGCCCGGTCACCGCGTCGTCTCCGCGCAACTGTTCGCGCCGGTACAGCGGCGCCTCCCGCCAGTCATCGCCGGCATACAGCCCGACGGTCACCACTGACGGGACCGTTGTGGACACCTCCGCCAGGTCGCTGATGTCCGGTTGCTCGGTAACCCCGGTGGCTTCGACGGACAGCGCCTCGACGATGAGGGGGCGGTCCAGCAGGAACGAGTAGGTCTTGCGATGCGACGACTCGAACTCCGCGTGCATGTCCGCGTGATCGCCGAGCGCGACGGTGACCGTGGTGTCGGTGCCGTCGTAACGCATATGGGCCCGTTCGGTGATGCGGATCCGGTCGGCGGGCAGGCCTTCGCCGAGTAGTTCGTCCCGCGCCGCACCGGCGAGTTCCTCTGCCTGCTCGCGCAGTCGTGGCATGGACTCGGCCTCGAGCGGCAACTCCGTGGACTGCTCGCGCATCGCGGTGGTGTCGGCCAGCCCGATGCCCAGTGCCGACAGCACGCCCGCCATCGGCGGCACCAGCACGGTGTCGATGCCCAAGGAGTCCGCGACCGCGCAGGCGTGCTGGCCGCCCGCGCCACCGAAGGTGGTCAGCGCGTACCGCGTCACATCGTGGCCTTTTTGCACCGAGATGCGCTTCACCGCGTTGGCCATGTTCGCGACCGCGATCTGCAGGTAGCCTTCCGCGACCTGTTCCGGTGTGCGGTCGTCGCCGGTGTCGTCGCGAATCCGCTTGGCCAGCCCCTCGAACCGTTGCCGGACCCCTTCGACGTCCAGCGGCTGATCGCCCTGTGGCCCGAAGACCCGTGGGAAGTGCGTCGGCTGGATCCGGCCGAGCATCACGTTGGCGTCGGTGACGGTGAGCGGGCCACCTCGGCGATAGCTCGCCGGCCCGGGATCGGCACCCGCGGAGTCCGGGCCGACCCGGTACCTGCTGCCGTCGAAGTGCAGGATCGAACCGCCGCCCGCCGCCACGGTGTGGATGTCGAGCATCGGTGCACGGAGCCGCACGCCGCCGACCTGCGCGTAGAACACCCGCTCGTAGGCGCCGGCGAAGTGCGAGACGTCGGTCGACGTGCCGCCCATGTCGAAGCCGATGACCTGCTCGTAGCCCGCCAGCTGGGACATCCGGACCATGCCGACGATGCCGCCTGCCGGCCCGGACAAGATGGCGTCCTTGCCGCGGAAGTTCTCCGCCTGCGTCAGCCCGCCGTTGGACTGCATGAACATCAGTCTGCAGGGCGCGCCGGCCCTGGAGGCGGTCACGTCACCGGTTTCGGCGGCGACCTGCCGGACATACCGGCGCAGCACGGGGGAGAGGTAGGCGTCGACGACCGCGGTGTCGCCGCGCGGGACCAGCTTCATCAGCGGGCTGGTCTCCGCCGAAAGCGACACCTGGTCGAAGCCGATTCGCTCGGCGAGCGCGCCGATCTGGCGTTCGTGATCGGGATAGAGGTGGCTGTGCATGCAGACGACGGCAACGGCGGTGATACCCGCCTCGTTGGCGTCGCGGAGTTCGTGCGCCAGGCGGTCGAGGTCCGGTTCGCGCAGCACGGTGCCGTCCGCGCTCATGCGCTCGTCGACCTCGATCACCCGGTCATAGAGCGGGCTCGGCAACACGATGTGGCGGTCGAAGATGCGCGGCCGGTTCTGGTATCCGATGCGCAGCGCGTCGGCGAAACCGCGGGTGATGACCAGGGCTGTCGGTTCGCCCTTGCGTTCCAGCAGAGCGTTGGTGGCCACGGTCGTGCCCATCCGCACGGCGTCGATTTCCTCGGCAGGCACCGGATCGCGCTCGCCGATGTCCAGCAGCGCGCGTATCCCCGTGACGGCTGCGTCACGATAGCGATCGGGGTTCTCGGAGAGCAGCTTGTGGCTGATCAGGCCGCCGTCCGGGGTGCGCGCGACGATGTCGGTGAACGTGCCGCCACGGTCGATCCAGAATTGCCAGCCCACGGGCGAAACCCTAACCGGGGTGCGGATCTTCGCTACCTGGCCCTCGTCAGAGGCGGTCGGTCAGTGCTTCGGCCGCCGAGAGGAGATCGGCCGCCCAGCGCACACCGGGTTTGCGGCCGATGCGTTCGATGGGACCGGATACCGATACGGCGGCGACGATGCCTCCCGACGAATCGCGCACCGGCGCGGACACGCTCGCCACGCCGGGCTCGCGCTCCGCGACGCTCTGCGCCCAACCTCGACGGCGTACTTCGAGCAAGGTGCGCTCACCGAACACCGCGTCGGCCAGCAGCGTCCGCTGGGTGTGGGAGTCGGCCCATGCGGCGAGCACTTTCGCGCCCGATCCGGCGGTCATCGGCAACCGGGCGCCGATGGGGACCGTGTCACGCAGGCCACTGGGCGGTTCGGCGGTGGCCACGCACACGCGCTGCACGCCGTCGCGACGGTAGAGCTGCACGCTTTCGCCGGTGATGTCCCGCAGTTTGGGCAGCACTGAGCTCGCCGCGTCGAGCAACGGGTCTGTCGCGCCGCCCGCCAACTCGGCCAGCGCGGTACCCGGCCGCCAGCGACCGTCGGGCGCCCGCCGCAGCAGCCGGTGCACTTCCAGCCCAACCGCCAGCCGGTGCGCCGTCGCCCGCGGTAGCCCCGTACGGACGCAGAGTTCCGCGAGCCCGCACGGCTCGGTCGCCACTGCTTGCAACACGGCTACCGCCTTGTCGAGTACGCCGATACCACTGGACGGATAGCTGGCCGTGCCCGTGGCCACCGGCGATTCTGACCCTGTATGCTGTCCCACAGCGCGATACTATCTTCCCGAATTGTGGGATGTCCAGATCTTGAGATGACGGATCGGCACCGTCGCGCTCGACGCGGAATGTAGGAGGAGCCCCATGGCGGCGACAACCGGCCGCACGCTGGCGGAAAAGGTGTGGGACGCGCACGTGGTGCGCCGGGGCGAAGGCGCGGAGCCCGACGTCCTTTATATCGACCTGCACCTGGTCCACGAGGTCACCAGCCCGCAGGCCTTCGACGGGCTCAGGCTGGCGGGCCGCCCGGTCCGGCGGCCCGACCTGACCATCGCCACCGAGGATCACAACGTCCCCACGGATTGGACGCTCGATCCTGCGAGCAGGTCTTCGGGAAACATCGAACTCCCCATCGCAGACCCGGTGTCGCGGACACAGGTCGACACGCTGCGGAAGAACTGCGAGGAGTTCGGCGTCCGGCTGCATCCTATGGGCGACGCCGAGCAAGGCATCGTGCACGTCATCGGCCCGCAGCTCGGGCTGACCCAGCCGGGCATGACGGTGGTGTGCGGCGACAGCCACACCTCCACGCACGGTGCGTTCGGCGCGATGGCCTTCGGTATCGGTACTTCCGAGGTCGAGCACGTGCTCGCGACCCAGACCTTGCCGTTGCGCCCGTTCAAGACGATGGCGATCAACGTCGCCGGCAAGTTGCGCCCCGGCGTGACCGCGAAGGACATCATCCTCGCGGTGATCGCCAAGATCGGCACCGGCGGCGGCCAGGGCTATGTGCTCGAGTACCGCGGCGAGGCGATCGAGGCGCTCTCCATGGAAGCGCGGATGACGATCTGCAACATGTCCATCGAGGCGGGCGCCCGTGCCGGCATGATCGCGCCGGATGCGACGACGTTCGAGTATCTGCGCGGCCGTCCGCACGCGCCGCAGGGTGCCGGCTGGGATGCCGCGCTCGCCGACTGGCGTAAGCTGCGCACCGACGACGACGCCGAGTTCGATGCCGAGGTCGAGCTCGACGCCGATGAGCTGACCCCGTTCGTCACCTGGGGCACCAACCCCGGCCAGGGCCTGCCGCTGTCGGCGTCGGTACCCGACCCGGAACTGATCGCCGACGAAAACGAGCGCTTCGCCGCCGAGAAGGCCCTGTCCTACATGGATCTGACGCCGGGCACGCCGCTGCGCGAGGTGGCCGTCGACACGGTCTTCCTCGGCTCGTGCACGAACGGCCGTATCGAGGACCTGCGGGCGGCGGCCGACGTCCTCGCCGGTCACACGGTCGCCGACGGTGTGCGGATGCTGGTCGTGCCCGGTTCGATGCGGGTACGCAAGGCCGCGGAGGACGAAGGTCTGGACAAGGTCTTCCTCGAAGCGGGAGCCGAGTGGCGCCAAGCAGGCTGCTCGATGTGTCTCGGCATGAACCCCGACCAGCTCAAGCCGGGCGAGCGCAGCGCGTCGACATCCAACCGGAACTTCGAGGGCAGGCAGGGCAAGGGCGGCCGTACGCACCTGGTGTCTCCGCTGGTCGCCGCCGCGACCGCGGTGCGCGGCACGTTGTCCAGCCCGGAAGACCTATAGGGAAGGGAACCCCCACCATGGAGCCGTTTACCACGCATACCGGTGTCGGCGTCCCGCTGCGCCGGTCCAATGTGGATACCGACCAGATCATCCCGGCCGTCTACCTCAAGCGGGTCACCCGGACCGGCTTCGAGGACGGCTTGTTCGCCGCATGGCGCAACGACGAACAGTTCGTGCTCAACCACGAAGAGTTCCGGCGGGGCAGTGTGCTCGTCGCCGGGCCGGATTTCGGCATCGGCTCCTCACGCGAGCACGCGGTATGGGCGCTGATGAACTACGGCTTCGGCGTCGTCATCTCGTCGCGGTTCGCCGACATCTTCCGCGGCAACTCCGGCAAGCAGGGCCTGCTCACCGCGCAGTGCGAGCAGTCTGATGTAGAACAGCTGTGGAAGATCCTGGAGAACGACCCCGGCACCGAGGTCACCGTCGACCTCACCGAAAAGACGGTGCATGCCAAGGACTTCGTGGCGAGGTTCGTCATCGACGACTACACCCGGTGGCGGCTGCTGGAAGGGCTTGACGATATCGCGCTGACGCTGCGGCATGCCGACGCGATCGGCGAGTTCGAGCGTGCGCGGCCGACATGGCGGCCGACGACAACCCCGATCGCCTCGGCGTAGCACAGTCCGGCGCGCGGCGACACCGGAAGGCCATTTTGCCGGGGATTAGGGGCGTAAAGTTAGCCCAGAGGGCTTGTTTTGTGCTTGATGCAACGGAATTCCCGCCGTGTCGTGTGGAAAGTGTGGCCTCAAAGTAATACCGTCCCTCTCAAGTCGGCCGGTGAGCGGCCGTGGACAACACCGATGTCGTACGTGCAGCTCAGCACGTGTGGCGTTCGGCATGCGGGGGACCGCATGACACAGCAGTTCGTTCGGAGGGCTTTGAATGGCCAACAAGACGCAGGTAATCGAAGCGCTGGCGGGGCGCATGGGTGACAAGAAGGCGGCTGCCGATGCAGTCGACGGCTTGATCGATATCATCATTCGCAAGGTCAACAAAGGCGAAAAGGTCACCATCACCGGTTTCGGCGCTTTCGAGAAGCGCCCCAGGGCCGCACGCACGGCGCGCAACCCTCGCACCGGTGAGGCCGTTCGCCTGAGGAAGACCAATGTGCCGGCCTTCCGGGCGGGCACCATGTTCCGGGAAGTCGTCGGCGGTCAGCGCAAGCTGGCCAAGGCGCCTGCCAAGCGGGCGGCGACGGTCACGGCCACCACGGTCAGGGCCACGACGGCGAAGGCGGCCAAGGCCACCACGACCCGGCCCGCGACCAGGAAGACGGCGGCCAAGGCCGCACCGAAGGCCGCGAGCAGGTCGGCCGCCAAGCCGGCGAGCAGGGCCGCCGCCACCAAGACGGCGACCAGGACAGCCACCAAGGCCGCCCCGAAGACGGCGACCAGGGCGACCGCTACGAAGACGGCGGCCAAGCCGGCGGCGACTCGGAAGACGGCCGCTACCAAGGCGACTACGACCAGGACGGCTACGAAGGCGGCGGCCAAGCCGGCGGCGAAGAAGACCACCGCCAAGGCCGCCCCCAAGCGGGCGGCCACCACCGCCGCGACGAAGACGGCGCCCAAGAAGGCGGCCGTGAAGGCGGCGCCCAAGAGCGCACCGAAGGCCGCGGCGAAGCCCAAGAAGGCTGCCCCGAAGAAGGCGACAGCCAAGAAGAAGAAGTAACGCGCCACGATTCGGTGGTGCCGGCCCGGCTATCGGCGTTCCGGCACCACCGACTCGTGCGTGCTTTTCACTGCTCCAACACTGCTGGCCACTCACGACCTATCGTGAGTGGCCAGCAGTGTCATAACGGCGAGCATCACGCACGACGGGGGTGTCGGCCGGCTCGCCCGAGGGTGCGTGCTTGGTCAGGCCGGGATGGGTGCGGGCAGCGGGCTCGGCAGGTAGTTCGCGGCGATCAGCTGCGGCCCCAGGTTCCCGGCAGCCGGGGAGAAGGTCAGCAACCACAGCGAGCCCTTCTTGCTCGCGGGCTCGCCGATGGGCAGGCCGCTGCGCTCGGCAAGCGCCGTCACCACGGCGGGGATGACGCCGCCCTGGCTGCACACCAGCGGCGTGCCGCTGTCGGTGACGAGGGACAGCAGGCGCGCCAGGCTCACCGCCGGGTCGCGCCAGTAGCCTTCCTCAGACAGCAACGGATCGCTGACGATCTCGGTGCCGAGGTCCGCGGCGAGCGCCTGCACGGTCTGCACGCATCGGACGCGGGGAGCCGAGTACACCCGCTCAGGGCCGAACAACGGCAGCAGCTTGCGCAACGCCGCGGACTGCCGCATACCCGCCTCGGTGAGCGGCCGCAGATCGTCGTCGCCGTTCCAGTTATGCCGCTTGCCCGCCTTGCCATGGCGCACCAGCAGCATGGTCGACAACGAGGTGCCGAGCGAGCAGAACTCGTCCAGTACGTCGATCTCGGTCCGATAGGTCAGCACGGTGCGGGCCTGCTCCGGGGTCAGCCAGGCGAGCTGGTCGACTTCCGCGTTCGGCTCGAACGCACCGTCGGCGGCGCGCGCACTGAAATAGCCGACGGCCTTGGTCACGGTTTCGCCATTGCCGTCAGCGACGGGATAGATGAGTTTGGTCAGGAACCGGCCCAGCACGCACCGGTACCCGGTTTCCTCTTCGACTTCTCGCACCGCCGCCGCCGGCACCGTCTCGCCCGGATCGAGCTTGCCCTTGGGGAGCGACCAATCGTCGTAGCGCGGACGATGCACGACGGCGACTTCGGCCGTGCCGCGCTCACCGATACGCCACAGCACCGCCCCGGCGGCGTGGACCTCGGGCGCCGGGTGAAGCAGCGGGCTATCCGGTAACGGCTCCGTCGACGGCATTGCGTGTTCGCGCTGCCCCTCGAAAGCTTCCACCTTCCTCCTTCGCCATCGTCACACTCCCCCGAGGGCCGTCCGGTGCTTGGCGACCAGTTCGGCCTGGTGATCCCTGACCTGTGACACGTCGGCAGGCGATGGCGTCCACTCGCCGGACGAGCTGAGTACCCAGCAGCGCGTCACCGGGTCGAGCGCGGAGGAGAACACCGCGTCCAGTTGCGCGGCGAGCCGGGCGTCGGTGACCCTGACCAGCACCTCGATGCGGCGGTCCAGGTTGCGGTGCATCATGTCCGCGCTGCCGATCCAGTATTGCTCGCTACCCGCGAAGTGGAAGATCCGCGAGTGTTCCAGGAACCTGCCGAGAATCGAGCGGACCTGGATGTTCGCGCTCAGCCCCGGCACACCCGGCTTGAGCGCGCAGATCCCGCGGACCACGATGTCGACCGGCACGCCCGCAAGCGATGCTTCGTAGAGCTGGTCGATGATCTGCTCGTCGACCAGTGAGTTCACCTTCAACCGGACACCCGCCGGCCTGCCCGCCTTCGCGTGTTCGATCTCGTCGCCGATCCGCTGCAGGATGCCGCGCCGTATGCCGTGTGGCGAGGTCAGAATGTTGCGGTAGGTGTCCTGGCGCGAGTAACCGGTGAGCACGTTGAACAGGTCGGTGAGGTCGGACCCGATCTCGGCGTCGGCGGTGAGCAGGCCGACGTCCTCGTACAGCCGCGCCGTCTTGGGGTTGTAGTTGCCGGTGCCGATGTGGCAGTAACGGCGGATCCGGTTGCCTTCCTGGCGCACCACCAGCGAGGTCTTGCAGTGTGTCTTGAGACCGACCAGCCCGTAGACGACGTGAACCCCGGCCCGCTCCAAGGTGCGCGCCCAGCCGATGTTGGCCTGTTCGTCGAAGCGAGCCTTGATCTCCACTAGCGCGACGACCTGCTTGCCCGCCTCGGCGGCATCGGTCAGTGCGTTGACGATCGGTGAGTCACCCGACGTGCGATACAGCGTCTGCTTGATCGCAAGCACCTTCGGGTCGGTCGCCGCCTGCTCGATGAACCGCTGCACGCTGGTCGAGAACGAGTCGTAGGGGTGATGCACCAGCACGTCGCCGTCGCGGAGGGTCGCGAAGACGCTGCGGGGAGTCTCCCGATCGGCGAATGCCGGATGGGTGGCGGGCACGAACGGCGGGTACTTGAACTCGCTCCGGTCCACGCTGAAGAGCTGATCCAGGCACGTCATGTCGATCAACCCTGGCACCTCGACGACGTCGTGCGGGTCGACCTCCAGCTCTCGTAGCAGCAACTCGAGCATGTGATCGCTCATGTCCTGCTCGACTTCGAGCCGCACCGGCGGCCCGAAGCGCCGCTGCGCCAGTTCTCGTTCCAGTGCTTGCAGGAGGTCCTCGTCGCGGTCCTCCTCGACCTCGAAGTCGGCGTTGCGGGTGACCCGGAAGACGTGGTGCTCGGTGACTTCCATGCCAGTGAACAGTTCGCCGAGATGCGCCGAGATCAGCTCCTCCAGCGGGAGGAACGTCGCGGTGGCGGTGTTCAGGTTCTCCTCGATCCGGATCAGCCGCGGAACGTTGTTCGGCACCTTGACCCGCGCGAAGCGTTCCGTCCCGCCGTCGGGGTCTCGCACCGTGACGGCGAGGTTGAGAGAAAGGCCGGAGATGTAGGGGAACGGGTGCGCGGGGTCGACCGCGAGCGGGGTGAGCACCGGAAAGATGTGATCGCTGAAGTAGCCCGACAGCCGCTTGTGCTGCTCCGGCGTGAGATCGGACCATCGCACGATGCGGATGCCTTCGGCGTCGAGCGCGGGCCGCACCGAGTTCTGGAACACCTCGGTCTGCCTCGACACCAGGTCCTGGTTGCGCTTGGCGATGTAAGCGAGTTGCTCCCGGGGAGACAACCCGTCGGCGCTGCGGACCGACAACCCCGTCTCATCCCTGCGCTTGAGCCCGGCGACGCGCACCATATAGAACTCGTCCAGGTTCGACGCGAAGATGGCCAGGTACTTGGCGCGTTCGAGGATCGGCTGCGAGGTGTCCTCAGCCAGCGCGAGCACGCGGGCGTTGAAGTCCTGCCACGACAGCTCGCGGTTGAGGTAGCGGTCTTCGGGGAGTTCGTTGGCCACCGCGGCGGGCGTGACCGCGGGGGGCGCGGACGGCACCGCGTGCGTGTCGTGATTCGCACGGCCGTTTCCGGCCGCGGTGGTCTCGGTGGCGTCGATATCCTCGCTCGCTGCCGGTTGGGCGACCGCGTCGGGCCCGGCCGGTCTCCCACCGGCCTCTGCTGCTCTCTCCGGGTTCCGCGTTCCTGGTCCTACCGCATCGCTGTTGCCACTCACCCTCGTCATTGTTCCGTACTTTCCCCAGGTCTTGGCATATCCCGTGCGACGAGATCGTGAATTCGCGTGTATATCAGCAGGCGAGCCGCCTGCCCGACAGCACGGCGCGGGTGTGTCTGCCGAGGCCGGTCGCGCGAACGTGGCGCAGATCGCCGGGCGTGTCGACATCGGCACGCAACGTTGTCAACCCGTCCGCCAGCGCGCTCGCGCCGCTCGCGGCGTGAGCGCCTGCCGAGAACGCGCCGAACCGCGGATCGAGCTCGCCACCGGCGGCGGACAGCAGCAGCGTGGTTCCGGTGCCGTGCCGGTCGGCGCAGAACGCGCGCCTGCCTGCCGCGTCGGCGATGGCGGCGCTGAGGTCGGCGGGGGTCAGCGCGGGCAGATCCGCCTGCAACGCGCCGACGACTGCATGCGGATCGGCGGCGCGCAGCACGCCGGCGCCATGGCGCAAGGCCGCGTTGAGACCGGTCGCGGCATCGTCGGCGATGATCTCGGCGCCGAGTTCCCGTAGCGCGGTGACCTCGGCGGGGTCGGTGGCCACCACGAGCACTCTTGCCACCCTGGGCGCCGCGACGGCGGCCGCGACGGTGTCCATCGCCATCGCGAGGACAAGGTCGGCGTGCCGGATCGCGCCTTGCGGGTCGATGCCGCCCGCCAGCCGGGACTTGGCCAGCGTCAGCGGTTTGATCGGGACCACCAGGTTCACCGTGGATGCCACGGGGCTATCTTCCCTCGGGGGCGTCATGCGGCGTAGACCTACCTGTGCTGGACTCGGACGGTCCGGACAAGCGACACTCCAGCAAGTCTTCTCCACCACGAGGAAGGAACGACAAGTTGGCCGATCGGGAAAAGGGCGGGTTCTGGGTCGGCTTCACCGCGACTTGTTTCTACCCGTTGAGCCGGGTCGCGCGGTGCGAATACCGCCACCCGGAGCGGGTGCCCCGGACCGGGGGAGCGCTGCTGGTGCTCAATCACGTGTCGCATTTCGATCCGATCACCGACGCGGTGCTGGTGCACCGGCAGCGCCGGGTGCCGCGCTTCATGGCGAAGGACACGCTGTTCAAGGTCCCGGTGCTCGGCAGGATCCTTGTCTCATCCGGTGGCATCCCGGTCTATCGCAGGAGGTCGAACGCCGGGGAATCCTTGCGCGAGGCACACCGGACGCTGCGCGAGGGCAAGATCGTCGTGATCTACCCGGAGGGCACCATCACCAGGGATCCCGACGGCTGGATGAAGAACTCCTACACCGGCGTCGCCAGGCTCGCGCTGGAAAACGACGTGCCGGTGATCCCGGTCGCGCGCTGGGGCACCAACCTGGTGCTCGACGGCTACCGCAAGAAGTTCCGGCCGCTCCCGCGCAAGACGGTGGTGTTCAACATCGGCGAGCCGGTGGATCTGACCCGGTATCGAGAGCTGCCGGTCACCTCTGCGAGCCTGCGGGAGGTGACGGACCTGCTCACCGGGGAGATCACCAAGCTCCTCGCGGACATCCGGGGCGAACAGCCGCCGTCGAAGGAACCGGGAAGCAGGGTGAGCGATGTCTGAGGCCACGCCGCAGCGCATCGCGGTGCTCGGCGCCGGCTCGTGGGGGACGACCTTCGCCAAGGTGCTCGCCGACGCGGGCCGGGACGTCACGGTATGGGCCCGGCGCGCCGAGATCGCCGAAGAGATCGCCGAGCAGCACGTCAACTCCAGCTATTTGCCCGGTGTCCGGTTGCCCGCGGGACTGACGGCCACCGCGGACCCGGCGGCGGCGTTGCACGATGCCGACGCGGTCGTGCTGGCCGTGCCGAGCCAGAGCCTGCGGGACAACCTGACCGCGTGGCGTTCGCTGCTGCCGACCGGCGTGTCGCTGGTCAGCCTCGCCAAGGGTGTCGAACTGGGCACGCTGAAGCGCATGAGCGAGGTCATCGTCGACGTCACCGGGGTCAGTTCGGATCAGGTGGTGGTGGTTTCCGGGCCTAACCTCGCGCTGGAGGTCGCGCAACAGCAACCGGCGGCCGCGGTGATCGCGTGTGTCGACCATGACCGGGCGGTCGCCTTCCAGCATGCGAGCTCGGGCGGCTACTTCCGGCCCTACACCAACGTCGACGTCGTCGGCTGTGAGCTGGGCGGTGCGTGCAAGAACGTCATCGCGCTGAGCTGCGGCATGGCGGCAGGGCTCGGCTATGGCGCCAATACGCTCGCGACCCTGATCACCCGCGGCCTCGCCGAGATGGCGCGCCTCGGCGGGAAGCTCGGTGCCGACCCGTTGACGTTCGCGGGGCTTGCCGGGGTGGGCGATCTGGTGGCGACCTGCTCGTCGCCGCTGTCGCGTAACCGGACGTTCGGTGAGCGGGTCGGCAGGGGAGAGACCCTGGCCCAGGCCCAGGAGGCCACCGGCGGCCAGGTCGCGGAGGGCGTGAAGTCGTGCTCGTCGATCCGGGCGCTCGCGATGGCGCACGGGGTCGACATGCCGCTGACCGACGCGATGCACCGGGTGTGCCATGAGGGTGTCGCGCCGCTCGAGCTCGTCGCCGAACTGTTCGGGCGGGCGAAGAAGTCGGAGTGGGGCTGAAAGACGCCTTCAGTCCGCTGGACGGGCTGAAAGGGCCGCTCACTCCGTTGAACGCGGTGTCCCGCCTGGTGGGATTGGTCACGACGGTGTGTCAGATCCGCCTGATGAGCTTGACCTGGCACGCCGCTGCTGCTTCGCTATAGGGCGTGAACGCACGCACGATGACTCAGCGGCAGGCCTTCGGCCCTCCCGCTGCCGTGTCGTGTCCGTGTCCTTGTTGTCGTCGGTGACTCGCTGCTAGCACACCCGACCACCCAGGCTGCCCGTTCCTCTTTCCCAGCCAGCAAGGACCTCTTCGCATGTTCGCAGTTCCCGACAACACCGTTGCGCAGGCCGAGAACCCCGCGCTGCGCCATCCCGCCCGCGTCGCCCTGAGCTATGCCACGAACCGCGACAGCTGGCGTCACCTGCTTCGCTATGATCCGTCGGAGCGGTTCGCCGCGCTGATCGAGCGCACCGAGCACGACGAGATCTGGCTGCTGAGCTGGCTGCCCGGCCAGCACGCCGACCTGCACGACCACGGGGACACCAGCGGCGCGTTCACCGTGGTCAGCGGCCGCCTCACGGAGACCGTCGCCCGGCTGGACGCGGTGTCAGGGCAAGCCGCGGCCGACGGCGATCAACACGAGCTCACCGGGGGACAGTCCCGCGTGTTCGGGCCCGGCTATGCGCACCAGGTGCACAACGCCGGGCCCGATCCCGCGGTCAGCATCCACGTCTACCGCTATGGCAGCCGCACGATGCGCAGCTACCCGCTTAGCCGGTGACGAGACTCAGCCCGTATTCCTGCAGGGCGGGCTTGACCGGCGAGAAGTAGGTTTCGCCGCCCTCGCCGCAGTCGCCGGAGCCGCCGGAGGTCATGCCCTGGGCCTGGCCACCGGAGATGAACGAACCACCGGAGTCACCGGGCTCGGCGCAGGCCGTCGTCTTGGTCAGCCCGCCGACCACGCCACCGTTGATGTAGATCACCGTCTGGTTCTTCGCCGTGATGGTGCCGCAGTGCCAGCCGGTCGTGGTGCCGGAGCGGCAGACCGACGCGCCGATCGGCTGCTCGGTCGAGCCACGGACCGCGACGTCGTCGCCGCCGTACCGGTTGACCGTGCCCTGCAACGTCCAGCCGCCGCTGGTCACGTCGACCTTGCCGTGGTCGCCGGACATACCGAAGGTGCTGCCACCGAGCGAGCCCATCGCGTCGCCGTTGTGGCCGTAGGCCGGACCCGCGCCCTGCGTGCAGTGGCCGGCCGTGACGAAGTGCTTGCTGCCGTTGCCGCCGGTCGCGCTGAAGCCGACCGAGCAGACGAACAGCGTCGTGGACCACTTGTCGCCGCCGCGCACGTGAGACAGGGCGCTAGGGGACTGGTCGACCTCGGCGACCTGCACCGCGGGGCTGAGCGCCTCCGCGGCATCGAGAAAGCCTGCCGTCTTCGCGTCGGCTTCCGCCTGGTTGACCTCGACCACGACGCTATTGCTCATCACATCGACGTACCAGCCGGTGACGCCCGCGGCGGCGGTGCGGTCATCGAGCTGAGCCTTGACGGCGTCGAGTTCGCTCAGCGAGAAGCGCACCGGGGAGGCCGTCGCGCCCGCGGCCTCCACCGCGCTCGCGGCACTGTCGTCGGTCACGCCTACGACGAGCTTGCCCGTGTCCGAGTCGAAGTAGGCGCCGCCGAATGCCTCGCCGAGTTCGGCGCGCAGTGCGGACTCGGTCGCGGCGGCGTCGTTCTGTTGCGCGAAGCGCGCCTCGGCCTGACTCGCGGTCAGGCCGAGGTCACGGCTGATCGCGTCCTGCACGGTTGAATCCGGCTCCGCGGTGGATACGCTCGGCAGCACGGCTGCCGTGACGCCGGTAACCACGACGGCGGCGAAGGCCAGGCGCAAAGCTCTCTGGCGGTTCAATGGAGTCTCCTCGCTCGTTCGATGAAAGCAGGGATGGGGTGAACCCCTTAGCCGAGAAGAACGAGTGAGAACCTGCCCCGTTCTGCGCGAATTGGCGCGCCTGCCATTCACATCGAAAGGCGGCGGCCATTCGGCGGAATCGCTGGACCAAATGGGGCGAAGCTACTGCCCAGCAGGAATGAGCGAGTCGAAGGGGTCCTTTAGTGCATATCCGACACAGTGCCCGTGTGCTGAAAGCGTCTGTCAGCGCGGGTCCCGGGGGTCGCGCGGCGGGCGACGTGCTCCGGGACGCCGACACCCTCGGGCAGATCGGCGGCGGGCACCGGCGCGTCGACGACCTGCCGCAATGGGAGTACGCCTGCCCACGCCGAGGATTCCCGGACGTCTTCCTCGTCGTCGTTCGGCCCTTCGGCGCGTACTTTCACCGATGCTTCGTGCAGATCGAGCGCGAGTACGCTGACCGCGGCGTATTCCTTGTCGTTGACTTCCCGCGCGTAATCCCACGAGCCCGGTGCCAGGTGCTCGGTAATGATGCGCAGCGCGTTGAGCTTTTCGGCGCGTTCGGTGACCGGCTTGGCGATGCCGTGCACCACCGCGCTGCGATAGTTCATCGAATGATGCATCAGGCTGCGGGCGTAGACGATCCCGTCGACGTGGGTGACCGTGACGCAAACCTCGGTGCCGCCTGCCGATTCCCGCAGGCTGCGAGCGCCGGTGGAGCCGTGCAGGTAGAGCGTGTCTTCGTGGTGCCCGTAGCCGGTAGGCAACACCACGGGTGAACCGCCGACGACCAGCCCGAGGTGGCAGATCAGCCCGGCGTCGAGCACCTCGTACACGGCGCTGCGGTCGGTGCGCGTGCGATGCTTCGTGCGGTGAGGCGTGCTGCGAGCGGTGGGGGACAGTGGTAGGGCCATGGCGCCATCATCGATCGGATAGTGGCATCATGAAATAGCCAATTTTCGAAAGTTCTAATAGTCCACTTGTCGGGAGTCGATGTGACCGCTGATATCGGTTGGGGCGAGCGCGGAGAGACGCCGCTGCCCGTCACGCTCGACCGCGAGGCCGAGGAGCCGTTGGCCGTGCAACTCGCCGACGCGCTGCGGTCGGCGGCCGCGACCGGTCACTTGCGCGGTGGCGACCGGTTACCGTCAACGCGGGCGTTGGCCGGCAGGCTCGGCGTGAGCCGGACGGTGGCTTCGGCGGCATACGAGCAGTTGCACGCGGAGGGCTGGATCGCGGGCAAGCACGGTTCGGGCACGTATGTGACCACGACTCCGCCTTCGGATCGGCCCCGTCGCGGTGCCGAGGTGCCCGACGCCGGCGACGGCGATGACCTGCTCGCCCTGGTGCCGGGCGTGCCATGGGCGGACGGCATCGAGCGCTCCGCGTGGCGCCGGGCCTGGCGCGCGGCCGCCGATGCGCCGCCGTCCCAGCTGACGCACCGGGCCGGGCTCACCGGATACCGTGCCGCCATCGCGGAGCACCTGCTCCGGCACCGTGGGCTCAACGTGCTTTCGACGAGCGTGCTGGCCACCGGCGGCACCACCAGCGCCGTCGCGGAGCTCGCTTTCGGCGTGCTGCGGCCAGGCGATGTGGTGGCCGTCGAGGAACCGGGGTACCAGCGTGCGGTGCAGGCGTTGCTGTCGGCGGGTGTTGAGGTCGTCGGGGTAGCGGTCGACACCGACGGCGTCCGGGTCGACAACATCCCGGCGGGCGTGAGGGCGCTCTATTGCTCACCCGCGCATCAGTACCCGATGGGCAGCAGGATGAGCGCCTCGCGCCGGGTGGCGTTGGTGGAGCGGGCTCGCACGGAGGGGTTCCTGCTCATCGAAGACGACTACGACGGCGAATTGCGCTTCGACGTCGCGCCGTTGCCGCTGCTCGCCGCGCTGGCGCCCGACGTAGTGGTGCACCTCGGCACGACCAGCAAGATCCTCACGCCGACGCTGGGCGCGGGTTGGCTCGTCGCGCCGCCCGAGGTAGCCGCCGCCGTGCTGTCCTACCGTGACCGCACCGGCACCCGGCCCTCGCCGGCCGGGCAGCGGGTGTTCATGGAGTTCGCTCGCAATGGCGACTTGGGCCGTCACTTGCGGCGGGTGCGCCGTGAGATGTCCGAGCGGCGCCAGCTGCTGGTCGCGGCGTTCGACGCGGCGGGGATCAGCATGCTCGGCGACGACGCGGGCGCCCATCTCGTGGTGCCGCTGGCTTCGGCCGCCGCCGAAGAGAACCTGCTCGCCGCCGCCGCGAAGCGTGGAATCCTGCTCGACGGGCTGGCGCGGCATTTCGCGGGCACCCCGGGTGAGCACGGCATCGCGATCGGCTACGCGGGGTGTTCGCGGGCTGAGCTGGCAGCGGCCTTGGGTGTGCTCGTCGAAGTGCTCACCGCCGCGCGGTAGGGTCGGCAATCATGAGCGGTTGGGAGCTTCGCCGACCGGACGATGGGGCCGGCCGAGCTTGCGAGGGCGGTCGCGGCGGCCGGTCAAGCTATCGTGTTCGATTCGGTGGTGTCCTTTTCGTGCCGGCGAAGGTCACAGAGCTGGAGTTGTCATGAGCGAGACGGAGGACGGCCGCAGGATCAGGGTCGCTGTGGTGTTCGGCGGGCGCAGCAGCGAACACGCCATTTCCTGCGTGTCGGCGGGCAGCATCCTGGCGAACCTGGACAGCGATCGGTTCGAGATCGTGCCCGTCGGCATTACCCCCGATGGCGGGTGGGTGCTGGGCCCCAGTGATCCCGACGCCTTGGCCATTCACGGCCGGGAGCTGCCTGCCGTCAGCGGGGGAACGGAGCTCGTGCTCGCCGGGGATCCGACCCGCCGCGAGTTGGTCACGTTGCGGCCCGGCGCCGAGATCGAGACGCTGGCCGGGGTCGACGTCGTCTTTCCGGTGCTGCACGGCGCGTTCGGTGAGGACGGCACCATCCAGGGGCTGCTCGAGCTGGCCGGTCTGCCGTACGTCGGCGCGGGCGTGCTGGCGAGTGCGGCCGCGATGGACAAGGTGTTCGCCAAGAAGCTGCTCGCCGTGGAGGGCCTGCCGGTCGGCCAGTACGCCGTCGTCGCGCGTGATGCGGCCACCCTGGACGATGCCGCCCGCGAGCGGCTGGGGCTGCCGGTGTTCGTCAAACCCGCGCGCGCCGGTTCGTCGATCGGCATCAGCAAGGTCACTGACTGGGCCGACCTGGGTGCCGCGATCGCCCTGGCACGCGAGACCGACCCGAAGGTGCTGATCGAAGCGGCGGTCGTCGGCCGGGAGCTCGAGTGCGGTGTGCTCGAATTCCCCGACGGCAGGGTCGAGGCGTCGCTGCCCGCCGAGATCAGGGTGCTCTCCGACGACGAGACCGCCTGGTATGACTTCGAAACGAAGTACCTCGGCGAAGCGGCTGAGCTGGACATTCCCGCGAAGGTGGATGACGACGTCACCGAACGGCTGCGCGCCATGGCGGTGCGTGCTTTCGCGGCGCTTGACTGCGCCGGCCTGGCTCGGGTCGACTTCTTCGTCGGCGCGGGCGGCGAGCTGACCATCAACGAGGTCAACACCATGCCCGGCTTCACCACCACCTCGGCTTACCCCAAGATGTGGGAAGTCACCGGCGTGGACTACCCGACGCTGCTCACCACGCTGGTGGAAACCGCGCTGAGCCGCGGCACCGGACTGCGCTAGTCACGGGCGGGGTGGCGTTGGTTCGAGCGCCGAAGCGATGGTGTCCGAGAGGCGCTGCAGCGGTCCGGTGCCGGCGTCGTCGGGCACCGTGAGTGCGATGTAGACCTCCCGGTCGACGGCATACCACGTCGTCGAGCCTTGGCCTTCGATCGGCAGCCACTGCACCTTGTTGACGACCCTGAGCGGCGAGGTTTTCTTCAGCTCAGCAGGGCGATCCAGCCCGCACCGCAGCACCACGGGGTTTTCATCGCCCCAGCCTGCCGCTCCCTTCGGGGCAGGCGACATCAGCTCCCGCCGCCGAAGCTCGTCGTCGCCGGATCGCAGCGTGTCCGGCAGGGCATCGAGCAAACTCGCGCACTCGGTCGACTCCGACTGGGGCGCGCCCACGTCGGGCAGGGCAAGGGGGCCCGGCGAAGGAGTCTGCCCGGGGTCCGCCGTGTCCGCCGACTTCCCGGTGAGGCCTATGACGGCGACCGTGACGGCCAGCGCGACGCCGAGCAGCGCGGCAAGCAGGATGGCGATACGCGGCGGCGCCGCGGCGTCCGGTGGTGGCACGAGCCAACTAGAACACGAGTCAGAGGTGGACGACCGGGCAGGTCAGCGTGCGAGTGATCCCGTTGACATTCTGCACCTTCGCGACGACGAGCTGGCCGAGCTGATCGACGTTCTCGGCTTCGGCACGGACGATCACGTCGTACGGGCCCGTGACGTCCTC
>WHSS01000270.1 GCA_009379975.1 Actinophytocola sp. | reverse complement strand
CAAGACTGAGTTCGCAGAACGGAGCCAAGGTGAAAGTCGCTGTTCTCGGTGCCGGCGCTATCGGGGCGTATGTCGGCGCAAGCCTGCATCGCGCCGGAGTCGATGTGCATCTCATTGCCCGCGGACCGCATCTGAAGGCCATACGAGAATCCGGCGTGCGAGTGGAGAGCCCCCGTGGCGACTTCACCGCGACGCCCCATGCCACTGACGACCCGCTGGAGATCGGCCCGGTCGACCACATCTTCCTTGGTCTCAAAGCCAATCAGTACGCAGCGGCCGGCCCGCTGGTCTCCCCGATGATGACCGAGACGACGTCGGTCATCGCCGCGCAGAACGGCATCCCCTGGTGGTACTTCCACGGCTTCGAAGGCCGGCACAGCGGGCATCGCGTCGAGAGTGTCGACCCGGGCGGGGCGGTGAGCGCGGTGTTGTCCCCGTCGCGGGCCATTGGGTGCGTCGTCTATGCCGCCACCGAGATCGCCGCACCTGGGGTGATCCGGCACCTCGAGGGCACGCGGTTCTCGATCGGCGAGCCGGACCGCACTGTCTCCAATCGCTGCGTCGAGCTCTCCGACGCGATGATCGCAGGCGGGTTGAAGTGCCCTGTCGAGCCCGACCTACGCAACGACGTCTGGATCAAGCTGATGGGGAACATCGCGTTCAACCCGATCAGCGCACTCGCCAGGGCGACGATGGCCGGCATCTGCCGCCATCCTGACACGCGCGAACTCGTTGTCGAGATGATGCGGGAAACGCTGGCGGTGGCCGCGGCACTGGGGATCCACCCTGAGGTCTCCATCGAGCGCAGGCTGGCGGGAGCCGAGCGCACAGGAGAACACAAGACGTCGACATTGCAGGACCTCGAGAAGGGGAAACCACTCGAGCTGGACGCCATCCTCAAGGCCGTCGTCGAGCTGGCTGATCTGACCGAGGTCGCCGTCCCCACTCTGCGGGTCGTGAACGCTCTCGCTGACCTGCTCAATGCCCAGGTTTCCCAAGAGCTCACCCTGGCGCCGAGCGGCAGCGGGTAGGCGGAGCGATGCATGGTCGAGATGCACTCGCCGAGGTGATCAGCCGGCACATCGCGCCGCCGGCGCGCGATGTGGACAAGCGTGTCCGATTTCCCAGTCGGACCTTGAGGCCTGCCCGACCATTGAGCGCCAGACCCACAACGTCCCTATTCGGCGAGGTAGGCCCGGATAATGGTCTGCTCAAACTCGCTGCCGCCGCTGGCCTTGACCGCGACGCGCAGTGACACCCCTCGGTCGGCATCCTGCTCTGGCACCTCCGCGGCGTACCGGCTGTCCTCCAGCCGCTCTACTCGGGCCGGTTGCCACGTGGTGCCGTCGTCCACGGATGTCCACAGTGAGAACGAGGTGATCTCCTGCTGTTGGACGCCGCGGGTCTGGCGGACGGCAAATTCGGCGACGCTGCCGTTCGGATGGTTCGCCTCGCCCAATGGCAGCGCGTAGTCGACCGACAACAGTGGCACCGGGATGCTCTCCGTGTCGGATGGACCGGCCGATTGAAAGGTCCATGCCGTGCTCACCCGGGTCGAGACCGGCAGCAGCGCGCTCGCGTCGACGTCGTAGGTGAGCCGGTAGGTGCCCATCGCCGCTGGGAGGGTGAAGTTGCCGAACGATTCCGGGTGCTCGCCTACTTTTGTCCCGTTGCGGTAGAGGGTGAGCAGCCTTGTGGTGTCAGACCGCCAGCTGGACGCGTCTCGCGAACGCATCGAGCGGTCAATGAGCGCCGGCGAGGAAGCACGTGTGGCACGCGCGCTCCCGATGAAGCTCGCCATCGCGGACCGGCGGCTGGCACTGGTGCCGACGTCGGGGTCGGGTCGGGCACCGGCCGAGGCATCGGCACTGGTGTCGGCTCCGGCTCCTGGGGCCCGGTCCGGTGAATATAACGTCCAGCCGCGAGCTCCCCGGCCCGATTTGGGGCCAGGGAGCTCGCGGTCAGGCGCGTTGTTCTACTTGAGCCCGTAGGCGTGCTCGATGGTCTGCTCGATCGTGCTTCCATCGGCATCCTCGGCCCGCACCCGCAAGCTGACCGCACCCGTGGTGTCCTTCAGCTTCGGGTGCGTAATCCTCGCCGTGAACACGTTGTCACCCATCGACTCGGTCGCGACCTGCTCCCACGTGGCGCCGTCGTCGAAGCTGGCCTCCAGGCTCATCTCGGTGACCTCCGGTTCCAGCGAGACGCTCTGGTTGTGATAGCCAGTGATCGTCATCGTGTGGCCGCGCCCGGCCGGCAGCTTGTTGCGCAACCGCGCCGACGGTTTCGGACCACGTGCCGCAGTTCGGGATCCTCCCTGGCGGTGGCGATTCGGGACTGACCAATGGGTATTCGACGGGTAACGCCGAGAGCCTACCGACACAAGACTCGGCCGGCATGGGCGCTCAAGCCGCCGCGGTCTTCGCGTTGGCGATCAACTGCGCGCTCCTCATGCGCCGGTGGGCTCTGGGGACAGGAGCAGGCCGCGGGGACCGTACGCCGCACGCAGCGGCCGGAGCACCCTCACCAACGCGACTCTCTGGTCACGCAGGCCGGACAGTCAATCGCGGATCACGAGTCTCCGCGAGCCGCCATGAGCGCAGGTGGTCCCCATCGCCATGGCGCCGGTGATCAACGAGAGCGGGGCGCGGATCCCATGGAGCGCGCACGCCGTGGAAAGCTGGCATTTTTCGGCCCCAGCACCCCCAGTTCAGGACCTTCCGACGGGACCTCCCGCGAACAGTCCACGTCGATGCCGTCTCGCATCAGCGAAACGCCCACTACCCGCCCGTGATTGTCGGTGACCACCCCTAGAGTTATCGAATATACATTCGATACCCAGCAGCCACCCAGGCTGCAGGAACGAGCCCGGCGAGGGCCCGCCATTCGCTTACACGATCGGGCTGTTCGGCCTCGGCCACCCGGAGCTGCTCATCATCGGGTCCCTACTGGGACCGCGCACGGAGTACTCAATCACCTCGGCGAACGTATCCGGGGCGGCGCGGATCTCGTCGCCGGCGAGTTGATCACCTTCGACGGCTGGCCACACCGGATCATCCCGGAACAGGTGCCGAACCCGGGAGACATCGTCTTCGGGGCCAACCGCCACTACCAGCGACCTCCGGAGTTCTCGGTTCCGGTACTGCAGCTGAGCTACGACGACATGGCTGGCCGATTCCCGTGGGAGGACTCCTACGCCGCGCCCGAGATGCAGCCCCGCCCCGGGACGTTCAGCGCCCGCGGGTGAGGAGCGCGCACGCTCGCACTCGACGTCAACGAACTTGATCACCCACCGCGAGGTGGTCAGCGCGGTTGACTGACAACGCCGATTGGGCTACTAAACTGTCAGCCAATAGGCGTAACAAAGCTCGATTTGGCAACTGACGCGTGCCCATCTTCTGGCTTGTGTATGCTCCGCCCTCACCTGAAAGTGTGATCTTCACTCGAATTGGTTCCGGATACTGGGGGTTAGAAGACTCATGCGCACGAGATCGGTTCTCACTCGCGCCGGCGCTGTGGTGGTCAGCGCCTCGCTCGCTGTCCTGTCGGCCGCGATACCCGCATCCGCCGACAAGGCAACGGGAACGGCTCCCGGCAAGCAACACGACATCGCCGGGTACAACGTGAACCTTGACGGCTTGCCTAAACAGAAGACCGCGCTGTTCGGGTTAAAGCTGGACGGCGGTAACACGTTGCGTATGTACTGCGTCGAAGTCGAGGTCGACCTTCGCCACGGTGAGAAGATGGTCGAGACGCCGTGGAATCAGTACCCGAATCCGCACTCTCCCTTCCACGAGAACCGAGGGAAGATCCACTGGGTGCTGCAACACGGCTACCCAACCGCCGCCCCCGAAGCGCTGGAGAACACGCTCGGCGCGGACACGCTGCATGACGGTCTGTCCACAAAGGAGGCCATCGCCGGAACACAGGCCGCGGTCTGGCACTTCAGCGACGGCAAGGACCTGGTGAGGCCCAACGCGACGATCGAAGACGACGCCACCGACCAGGATGTCCTCGCGCTCTACGACTACCTGACCGGCCAGGCCGAGGACATCGAGGAGCCAACTCCGACGCTGGACTTGGCCCCGGCCGAAGCATCCGGGAAGGCGGGCGACCGAATCGGGCCCTTCACCGTCAGCACGACCGGTGGCGTCTCCGATCTGAAGACCGACCTGCCCGCGGGGACCAAGCTGACGGACGCGGACGGCAACGATCTGGCCGAGTCGGATATCGCCGACGGTGCCGAGATCTACGTCGACGTCCCCGCCGACACGGACGCCGGCAGCGGTTCCTTCGAGATCAAGGCGACCGGTCACGTCAACACCGGTCGGCTGTTCGTGGCTGGGAACTACCAGGATCGTCCGGCGCAGTCGCTGATCGTGGCGCAGTCCGAGGACGTCACGCTCTCCGCCGGTGGCGTCGCCAAGTGGGAAGCCACTCCGACGACCAAGCCGCCGGAGGAGACCACCACGACGACACCGCCGGCGTCCACGACCACGGCTCCACCGGCGTCGACGACCACGGCGACTCCCGCACCGACCACGACGTCGGATACGCCGATCGCCCCGAAGGCTAACGAGGGTGACCTGGCCCAGACCGGCTTCTCGGCCACGACGCCGCTACTCATCGGCGCAATGCTCGTGCTGGCCGGTGCGGGTGTGCTGCTGCTACAGCGTCGCCGGAAGAGCAGCAGCACGAACTGATCCGCGCCCGCCCGGGGCGGTGCTGCCGACCAGCAGCGTCCCGGCGCCGAGGCGTTGACGCTCGGCGTGTAGTTGATCAGGTGGTGGTCGGCCAACGGGCCGACCACCACCTGATCACGTCTACGCCGCTACGAGTCTGTCCGTTGCTGCCGCAACAGCGAGACAACCTCGTCGAAACGACTGTCGATCTTCTCGTCGATGGCGTCGAGCTTGCGGCCGTGCTCCGCCAACGTGGCAGTATGCTCCGCAAGCGTCGCGGAATGCTCCGCCAACGTGGCAGTATGCTCCGCAAGCGTCGCGGAATGCCCAGCCAACGTGGCAGTATGCTCCGCCAGCGTAAGACCGTGTTCGGCGACAACGCCAGTCAGGTAGTCGACCTTCGTGTCGAGTGCGTCCAGCTTTTTGCCCTGCTCGAGCTGCGTCTGGCGCAATGCGTTGATCACCTGCTGATTGGCGT
>WHSS01000232.1 GCA_009379975.1 Actinophytocola sp. | reverse complement strand
TCCGACGTCGCGGAACGGCATGAGCGAACCAGGATCAACACCGCGGTGTCCCGCGCGACGATCGAGGCCAACTTCGAGTGGTCCAACGCCAACCAGGAAAGCCTGCTCGCCGACCAACTCGAGCTGTTCCGGCGCGGCGAGACGGGCGAGGATGCCCGTCCGATCGACGACGATCTCGCGATCTCGCTCGCCGCGGGCGACAACGGCAAGACGTTCCTGCAGACCTATCCCCGCGCTTACGTGATCCCGGCGGGCGACGGCCAGCGCAGCGATCAGGCCGCGGGACGGCTGGCGCAGTTCCTGATCGACAACGACGTCCGGGTCAACCGCGCGTCGCGAGCGTTCCGGTTGGACGGCAAGACCTACCCCGGTGGGTCCTATGTGGTCGACATGCATCAGGCCAAGCGCGGCCTCGCGAACACCATCCTCGATGTGGGGCGTGACGTCACGACGAACTTCCCCACGATGTACGACATCTCGGCCTGGAGTCACGGTTACCTCTGGGGCGCGACGGTGCGGCGGATCGGTGACGGCACGCTCGACGCCAGGGCGCTGCGCGAGGTGTCGGCCGCTGAGCCGACGGGGTCGGTCGCATCGGGTCGCCCGCCGTTCTATGGGCTCAATGTCCGATCGGTAGCCGACATCCAGGCGGTCAACCACCTGCTGGCAGGCGGCGCGGCGCTGAAGAGGGCCACCGACGGCATCGTCGTGGTGCCTGGCTCCGAGCGGGCAGCCGTACAGGCGGCAGCCGACGAATTCGGCGTCGATTTCGTCGCGGCGACGCCGGATCGGGCCTCGGGGGCGACTCCGATGGACGCGGTCCGCGTCGGTTCCGCCGCCCCGTCGGATGAGGTCTTCGCGCTGTCGCGCATGGGCTTCGAACCGACCTCGGTTTCGCATACCGGGTTCAACGAGGGCCGCTATGCCTTCGATGACTTCGACGCCTTGTTCGTCTCGACCAGCGCATTCAACCCGCTTGAACTGTCCGTGGAGCAGCGTGCCGCGTTCGACGCGTGGCTCGCCGACGGCGGCACCGTCGTCGGACGCGGGGAGGGCGGCTCGACGTTCAACGAACGGGCCGGACTGCTGCCGGTCATCGCGACCGCGGCCCGGTCCGACGCCAACGGTCTCGTCGCGGTCGTCAACGACGCGGGCTCGCCGATCACCGGGCAGGCACTGCCGAGCTCGTTCGTGAGCTCGCCGCAGTACTTCTCCACCGTCGGCGACGGCGTCCGGGTCGACCAGCGGCTGGCCGGCGATGGCTTCTTCCTGGCAGGGCACTGGATCGGCCAGGAAGCCGCGGCGGGTCAGCCGGTCGTGGTTAGTGGCGAAGCGAAGGGCGCGGAAGTCACGCTCTTCGGCACCGAGCCGCTGTATCGCGGGCACCCGGAAGGCCTGCACCACCAGGTCGCCAACGCACTCTGGTAACAGCCAACGGTGTGACGGGCGCCTTCGCGACGATCTTCGTCGCGAAGGCGTCCGTTTCGTTTGCTACGTCTACTACTACCCTGGTCGTGAGTGGCTATCAGGGTTAGAACACTGATAGCCACTCACGACACCCGACCTGCGCAAAACGTGAAAGCCAGCATCAACGACCTACGTATCAGCGAGAGCGAGCGCCGGTGGTTCGGCCCCCGTCCCGACGACGAGCGAGGCCCCGGCCACGACATCCCGGTCCAGTAGCAACCCAACTACCGGCGCCGGCTACGAGGCCGAGGTCAGGTAGCGGGCGTAGGCGCCAGTGGTGATGAAGTTCGGCAGCGTCTCACCCAGCGCGGTCTCAACGAAGATCTGCCGGGCGTCGTCGAGCCGGCTGCCCGGCCCGCCGATGTCGGCCCGGACCGAGGCCAGTTCCTCGTCGAGCAGCCCGGTCACCAGCTCGGTGGTGATGGGTTCGCCGTTGGCGAGCTTGGTGCCGTTGTAGATCCATTGCCAGACCTGGCAACGCGCGATCTCGGCGGTCGCGGCGTCCTCCATGAGGTCGAATATCGCTGCGGCACCGGTACCGCGCAGCCAAGCGTCGACATAGCGCAGCGCCACGTTGATGTTGTTGCGCAAGCCCGTCTCGGTGAGCTCGCCGCCCGCACCCGCGACGTTGAGCAGGTCCGCCGCGGTCACGGACACGTCGTCGCGTCGCTTACCGAGCTGGTTCGGCTGCTCACCGAGCACGCCGTCGAACACCTCGCGGCACACCGGAACCAGCCCGGGGTGCGCCACCCACGAACCGTCGAATCCGTCGCCCGCCTCGCGCTCCTTGTCCTGCCGCACCTTGTCGAATGCCACGGCGTTGGCCGCGGGGTCCTTGCTCGGGATGAAGGCCGCCATCCCGCCGATGGCATGCGCGCCACGCCGGTGGCAGGTGCGGACCAGCAGCTCGGTGTAGGCGCGCATGAACGGCACCGTCATGGTGACCTGCGCGCGGTCCGGCAGCACGAAGTCCGCGCCCTGCTTGCTGAAGTTCTTGATCACGCTGAAGATGTAGTCCCAGCGTCCGGCGTTCAGGCCCGCGATGTGCTCGCGTAGCTCATAGAGGATCTCCTCCATCTCGAAGGCCGCGGTGATGGTCTCGATCAGGACCGTCGCCCGGATCGTGCCGCGCGGGATGCCAAGCAGGTCCTGGGCCAGCACGAACACGTCGTTCCACAGCCGCGCTTCGAGGTGGCTCTCCAGCTTCGGCAGGTAGAAGTACGGCCCGACGCCCGCATCGATGAGCCGCTGGGCGTTGTGGAAGAAGTAGACGCCGAAGTCGAACAGGGCGGCGGAGACCGGGCGCCCGTCGATCCGGACATGCTTCTCGACCAGGTGCCAGCCGCGGGGACGCACCACGATGGTCGCCGGGTCGTCACCGATGGCGTAGCGCTTGCCTGCGTCGGTGGTGAAGTCGATGTCACCGCCGATGGCGTCGTAGAGGTTGACCTGACCGCTCACGATGTTGGACCAGGTCGGCGAGGTCGCGTCCTCGAAGTCGGCCAGCCAGACCTTCGCGCCGGAGTTCAGCGCGTTGACGGTCATCTTGCGGTCGGTCGGGCCGGTGATCTCGACCCGGCGGTCTTCGAGCCCGGGCGCGGCTCCGGCGACCTGCCAGGTGCTGTCCTCGCGCACGGGGGCGGTCTCGGGGAGGAAGTCGAGGTTCCGCTCACCGGCATTCAGCTCATCCCTGCGGAGCCGCCGGGCGTCGAGCAACTCACGGCGACGGCCGGCGAACTCGTTGTCCAACCGTGCTACGAACTCGAGCGCCGCCGGTGTGAGGACCTCGTCGGACCGGTTGCTCGTGGTAGGGGAAACCGCGATTCGATAGCTCAAGCTGGTAGCCATGTCGCCACTCCAGGGTCTTTAGGCCGTGTCTTACGGATCCGTGATCGCGGTATTCGCGCCCAGATGGCCGCTGGCTGTGTTGCCGGAAAGCCCGAGTACAACACCGGTACTAGGACTTCCCGCCGCCTTGCCAGCGACCATCTGGATCACGAATCCCATCGATCGAGATCCATAAGACACGGCCTAGTGCGGACGGTCGTAACGGATCGGGCCGGATCGCGGCGGCAGGGCGCAGGCGGGTGTGAGCGCCCTGCCGTCGCTCCGGGCACCTCGACGCCCCCGGAATCCCAGGGTCATCGAGATGCCACCAACGAGGCTGGGCTCAGAACTGAGCTTCCTCGGTGGAGCCGGTCAGCGCGGTGGTCGAACTCTCCGGGTTCAGCGCGGTGGCCACCTGGTCGAACCAGCCGGTGCCGACCTCGCGCTGGTGCTTCGTGGCGGTGTAGCCGCGCTCCTCGGCGTCGAACTCGCGCTCCTGCAGGTCGACGTAGGCGGTCATGCCCTCGCGGGCGTAGCCGTGCGCCAGGTCGAACATCGAGTAGTTCAGCGAGTGGAAGCCGGCCAGCGTGATGAACTGGAACTTGAAGCCCATGTGCCCGAGCTCGCGCTGGAACTTCGCGATGGTCGCGTCGTCGAGGTGCTTCTTCCAGTTGAACGACGGCGAGCAGTTGTAGGCCAGCAGCTGGTCCGGGAACTCCGACTTGACCGCCTCGGCGAACTTGCGGGCCAGCTCCAGGTCCGGCGTACCGGTCTCCATCCAGATCAGGTCGGAGTACGGCGCGTAGGCCTTCGCGCGGGCGATGCACGGCTCGATGCCGTTGCGAACCTTGTAGAAGCCTTCCGCGGTGCGCTCACCGGTGATGAACTCCTGGTCGCGCTCGTCGACGTCGCTGGTGATCAGCGTGGCCGCCTCGGCGTCGGTGCGGGCGATGACCACCGACGGCACGCCTGCGACGTCGGCCGCGAGACGGGCGGCGTTGAGCGTGCGCACGTGCTGCTTGGTCGGGATCAGCACCTTGCCACCGAGGTGGCCACACTTCTTCTCGGAGGCGAGCTGGTCCTCCCAGTGCACACCGGCGGCGCCGGCGGCGATCATGCCCTTCATCAGCTCGAAGGCGTTGAGCGGGCCACCGAAGCCCGCCTCGGCGTCGGCGACGATCGGCGCGTACCAGTCGATATCGGTGTTGCCCTCCGCCCAGGTGATCTGGTCGGCGCGGCCCAGCGCGTTGTTGATGCGGCGCACGACCGCGGGGACCGAGTTGGCCGGGTAGAGGCTCTGGTCGGGGTAGGTCTGGCCCGACAGGTTGGCGTCGGCCGCGACCTGCCAGCCGGACAGGTAGATCGCCTTGAGCCCGGCGCGCACCTGCTGCACGGCCTGGTTACCCGTGAGGGCACCGAGCGCGTTGATGTAGTCCTCGTTGTTCACCAGGTCCCACAGCTTCTCCGCGCCACGGCGAGCCAGCGTGTGCTCCTCGACCACGCTGCCACGCAGCTTGACCACGTCCTGCGCGGTGTACGAGCGCTGCAAACCCTGCCACCGGGGGTTGGTCTCCCACTCCTTGGCGAGCTGGGCCGCGCCCTGCTCCCGCGTGTTGGTCGTCTCGGTCATCCGATCTCCAGTGATCTCGTCGGTGAGCTTGGCTAGGGCATGCACGCAGCCGGGGCCAAGCTCGAGTTGCAAAGGTTGCTATTTCCCGTCTGCTTGTCGAGACCCTGACATACCCAGGAAAAACAAAACCAGTGAGCGAATTTGTAAATTTCTGCGAAGCAGCTGTACGCTTCTGCGAAGACTGCGAAGGGCGTAGTTAGCACGGCCCGGCGATTTCACGGCGGAACGCCGTCACGGCCCGGAGAAAGCGCGGCAGGAGGCAGGAAGATGGAGAAAACCTTCGCTGGGGCCAAGGTCCGGCATCTGCGGGAGAACCGCCACATGAGCCAGGCGGACCTGGCGAGAGTGTTGGAGATCTCACCCAGCTACCTCAACCAGATCGAGCACAATGCGAGGCCGCTCACAGTTCCCGTGCTGCTTCGCATCACTCAGGCATTCGGAGTCGACGCCGAATTCTTCGCCAGCAACGACACCTCCCGACTCGTCGCCGACGTACGCGAGGCGCTGCTGGACGAGTCCATCGCGATCAGTGCTTCGGCGAGCGAGATCAGCGAGCTCGCGACCAACTTGCCCACCATCGCGCAAGCGCTGGTCAAGCTACACCGGCGCTACCGCGACGCGGTCGAGAACACCGCCGCGCTGGTCACCGAGGACGGCAGGGGCACCCATGGCAGCGCAGCGGGCACCTTGCCGCACGAAGAGGTCCGAGACTTCTTCTACGAGCGGGAGAACTACGTCGCCGAACTCGACGAGCGAGCCGAACACATGGCCGCCGACATGAACCTGCGCCGAGGCGACCTTCGCAATGCGCTGCGCGAAAAGCTCTCCGAGGTCTACGGCGTCACCGCGACGACGGAAGGCGTCGACGAAGCCGTCGGCGAGCAGCACCGCTACGAGCCGGGAACGCGGACCCTGCGGATGGCGCCGAGTCTGCGCGTCGGGCAGCAGGCATTCCGGATGGCGTCGCAGATCGCACTGCTGGAGTACCCGGAGCTGATCAGTGAGCTCGCCGACTCGTGGGCGTTCTCCGGGCCTGCCGCCCGTTCACTGGCTCGCGTCGGGCTGGCCCACTACTTCGCGGGGGCGCTGATCCTGCCGTATCAGACCTTCCACGCCACGGCGGAGAACTACCGGTACGACATCGAGCGGCTGTGCGATCACTTCGGCGTCGGCTTCGAGACCGTCTGCCACCGGCTGTCGACGCTGCAGCGGCCGAAGCTGCGCGGGGTGCCGTTCTCCTTCGTGCGGGTCGACCGCGCGGGCAACATGTCCAAGCGGCAGGCCGCGGCGGGCTTCCACTTCTCCCGGGTGGGCGGCGCGTGCCCGTTGTGGAACATCTACGAGGCCTTCACGTCGCCGGGCAAGATCCTCACGCAGGTGGCCAGCATGCCCGACGGCAAGAGCTACTTCTGGATCGCCCGGACCATCTCGCGCAATATCGGCGGCTACGGCAAGCCCGGCAAGATCTTCACCGTCGGGCTCGGCTGCGAGCTGCGGCACGCGCGCAGGCTCGTGTACTCCACCGGGCTCGACCTGGACGACACCTCGGCCGCGACGCCGATCGGCATGGGCTGCAAGGTGTGCGAGCGCCCGGCCTGCCCGCAGCGCGCGTTCCCCACCATCGGCAAGCAACTCACCGTCGACGAGAACACGAGCACCTTCGTGCCCTACCCCGCGGTGCCGAAGGCGGACTAGTCAGGACGGGCCCGAGACCCCGCGCTGAAAGACGCTTTCAGTCCGTTGGGAGCCTGTTGCAAAATTGCCCCGATCGCGGACAGTGGTCGCCCGAACACGGCTGAGTTGGACGCTGGGCGCCGAACGGTCAAGCCTGAGACTGATTTGGTGCCCCGATTTCGCCATGTTTCGCTAAATCGCAACAGGCTC
>WHSS01000106.1 GCA_009379975.1 Actinophytocola sp. | reverse complement strand
CCGGCGTGCCCGGACTGCCTGCGCGAGGCGTCGGTGGGCTACCAGTGCGTCGACTGCGTCGAGGCCGGGCGCAGGCAGACCCGCGCCCAGGCGGCGACGTACCGGAAGTCCGGGCTCGGCTACCGCACGGTCGCGGGCGCGCGCGCCTCATCGCAGGCGATCGTGACGCCGGTCCTCATCGTGATCAACGTGGTGGTCTACGGGATTACCGCGGCCCTGGCCAAAGATCCGATGAACAACCACCTCGCGCCGGTGTTCTTCGACGGCGCGTTGTTCCCGCTGTTGGTCGCGGACGGCGAATGGTGGCGGCTGATCACGTCGGGCTTCCTGCACTACGGGCCGTTCCACCTGCTGATGAACATGCTGGCGCTCTATTTGATCGGCCGCGATCTCGAACTGCTGCTGGGCAAGACGCGGTTCCTCGCGTTGTATGGACTGTCGTTGCTCGGGGGTAGCGCCGCCGTGTTCGTGGGCTCCGACATGAACGTCGCCACCGCGGGTGCGTCGGGGGCTGTCTACGGCATGCTCGGGGGCATTCTCATCGCCGCGATGCGGTTGAAGCTGAACCTCACGTTCATCATCGGCATCATCGTGCTCAACCTGTTCCTCAGCATCCAGATCAAGCAGATTTCGCTCCTGGGTCACCTCGGCGGCCTGATCGTGGGCATCGTCGTCACCGTGGCGATGGTGTACGCGCCGGAGCAGCGGCGCAAGCCGATCCAGCTGGGCACCGTGATCGGCGTTGCGGCGGTGCTTCTCGCGCTCATCGTGTTCCGCGACGCCCAGTTCGGCGACGTCGTCTGCACGGAGTTCAGCGGCGGCAGGATCGGGTGTGACGTGCCCGGAGTCAGCCTGCCCGAACGCGGTTGAGGTCCTCCAGCACGTCGGCCGGGTCGGTGCCGAGTTCGAGCTGGCCGAAGACGATCAGCCGTGGCTCGTCGCCCGCGATGTCGAGCTCGAGCGTCTGGCTGTCCCGGCCGAGCCTGCGGGTGCTGACCAGCCGGGCCTGCACCAGCGGCCACGACGCCTCGAGCGCGCCGCCGGTGGTCCGCACGACGACCCCGGCGCGGTCGGCTTTCAGGCGTGGCCGGATCACCCCGCCGTGGAGCGCGGCTACGGCCAAACCGGCCGAAGCGACGCCGAAGAGCAGCGCGCCGGGCCCGTCGCCCGACAGGGTGAACCAAGTTGCGCCGGCGGCAGCCGTTACCGCGAGCCCGGCAGCTATCCACAGGAGCGCTGGCCGCGGCCCCCAGCTTTTTGCCTGGTTATCCACATAAGGATCACCAGCCGATGGGTTATCCACAGAAGTTATCCACAGTGGGGATGGACTACAACGGTGTAACTATTCGCGTTTCAGCGCCACCGCATGGTCATCAGCAGACCGGAGATCATCAGCGCGAAGCCGATGGCGAAGTTCCAGTTGCCGAGTTCGGCCATCAGGTCGATCTTGTCGCCCGCGAGGTAGTTGACGACGATCCAGGCGAGGCCCAGCAGCATGAGCCCGAACATGACGATCAGGTAGACCGGATGCGACGGCCCCTGCGCGCGAACCTTGACCGGTGTCTTCTTGTCGGTCGGGGGCGTGTACGCGGCCTTCTTGCGTACCTTGGACTTGGGCATGATTGGTCCTCGCGCTGTTCGATGATCTCGGGTCGGCATATTTCCAGGTGCGGATGCGACCGACACCTCATTACCACGTTAACGTAACCGCGAGCGTCCGAGAACCGGGGGAGCCGTGGTGACTCGCGGCACGCATGCGCGAAGCTGTCCCTGGCGATTCCCCGAACGGGTGACCGTGTAGGTGGCAGTGAACAGCGCGACCTGGCATCGGGTGCGAGGCGAACAGTGGCACTGAGCGCTTTGCAGCCCGCCGGCGAGTGAGGCAAAATGATGAGTGAAGGGACTTTCGGTGGCAGCTGCGAAGCGGTCGTCGGCGGGGCCTGGGGCCGGTTACGTCGTGATGCGCACCCTGGGGGAGCTGTTCGTCACCGTCGGCGTGTTCATCCTGCTGTTCGTGGTCTACACGCTCTATGTGACGGACTGGAACGCGGCCAAGCTGCAGGACGAAGCGACCGTGGAGCTGGAGGAATCGTGGGACGCGAAACCGGAACCCGGCAGCGCCCCGGCGGTCGGCATGGCGTTCACCAAGCTCTACATCCCGCGCTTCGGTGACGACTTCGAGTTCACCGTGATGGAAGGTGCCGGGAAGGAACAACTCGACGTCGGCCCCGGCCACTACCCCGACACCGCGCTGCCCGGCGAGCCCGGCAACTTCGGCGTCGCGGGTCACCGCATCGGTAAGGGCGCCCCGTTCAACCGGCTCGATGAGATGAAATCCTGCGACGCGATCGTTATCGAAACCGGACACGACTTCTTCGTCTACCGGGTGCTGCCGATGTCCGAGGAGATCGTCGGCTGGGAGGTCACCAGCCGTAGCGACAAGCGGTGCGAGAAGGTACCGACGCTGCGCACGGCCGAAGACGGCGGCGGGCCGTACGGAAAGACGGTGGGACGCAGGATCGTCACGCCCGACCGCCGCGACGCGGTCAGCCCGGTGCCGTATCGGCCGGAAGCCGGGTTGCCGCGGGCCGAGCAGGCGGCGCTGATCACGTTGACCACCTGCCACCCCGAGTACGGCAACTCTGAGCGGATGATCATTCACGCCGTGCTGACGAACCAGGTCTCCAAGGCGTCGGTGGCCAACTACGGTGATTTGCTCGAAAAGATGGGAGGCAGCTGATGTACGCGTGGATCTGGCGTCACCTGCCGGGGCCGTTCCCCGTGCGGCTCATGGTCGCGCTCGTGCTGATCACCGGCGTGGTTGCGTTGCTGATGCTGGTGGTCTTCCCCTGGCTCGAGCCGATGCTGCCGTTCAACGACGTCTCGGTGTAGGGGCCGCCATCGTCGTGCGTGAAAGTCGTTGCCCCAGCACGCTTCAGCACTCACGACCCCACGGCGGCCGGTACAGCTGCTCTCAGTCCCGGGAGGCGCGCAGCATCTCCTCGCGGGGAACGACCTTGATCCGCTCCCGGCCGTTGGCTTCGCCGAGCGCGCGCTCGTGCGCGTCGAGCTGGTACCAGCCCTGCCAGGTGGTGTACTCGACGCCACGCTGCTCGAGGAACTCCAGCACCGCGTCGGGGTCCGGCTGGCTCGCCGGCCGCAGCGAGTCGGCGTCGTCGAGCAGGTTGCGGATGGTCTCCAGCGCGTCGCCCTTGGTGTGGCCGATGAGGCCGACCGGTCCCCGCTTGATCCAGCCGGTGACGTACACGCCCGGCACCTGGTCCCCGTCGATGTCGAGCACCCGGCCTGCGTCGTTCGGGACGGTGCCGGTGCGGTGGTCGAACGGGACCTCGGAGAGCGGTGAGCTGAGGTAGCCGACCGCGCGGTACACCGCTTGCACGTCCCAGTCGTGGAACTCGCCGGTGCCGCGGACCGAGCCGTCACCGGTGAGTTCGGTGCGTTCGGTCCGCAGGCCGCTGACGGCGGAATCGCCGAGGACCTCGGCCGGCGAGTGGAAGAAATGCAGGTGCAGGCGCTTCGGGCGGTCGCCCTGGTCGCGGATGGCCCACTCTTGCAGCGTCTTGACGACCATGTCGGTCTGCTTGTGCGCGCGCATCTCGGCGATCGAGCCCTCGTCGAACTCGATGTCCTCCGGGTAGACGATGACCTCGACGTTCGGTGAATGATCGAGCTCGCGCAGTTCCTGCGGCGTGAACTTCGCCTGCGCCGGGCCGCGACGGCCGAACACGTGCACGTCGGTGACCGGGCTCGCGGCCAGCCCCTGGTAGACGTTGTCGGGGATCTCGGTGGCCAGCAACTCGTCGGCGGTCTTGGCCAGGATGCGGGCGACGTCGAGCGCGACATTGCCGACGCCGAGCACGGCCACGCTGGTGGCGTTGAGCGGCCACTCGCGCGGCACGTCGGGATGGCCGTCGTACCAGGACACGAAGTCGGCCGCGCCGTAGCTGCCCGGCAGGTCGATGCCGGGAAGGTCGAGCGAGCGGTCGTCCGCGGCGCCGGTGGAGAAGACGATCGCGTCGTAGAACTCGCGCAGTTCGTCGAGCTTGAGGTCGGTGCCGTAGTCGACGTTGCCGAGCAACCGGATGTTCGGCTTGTCAAGCACCTTGTGCAGCGCGTTGACGATGCCCTTGATGCGAGGGTGATCCGGCGCGACGCCGTAGCGGATCAGCCCGAACGGCGCGGGCAGGCGCTCGTAGAGGTCGATGCTCACGTCGGCGTCGGACTTGTCGAGGATGTCGGCGGCGTAGATACCCGCGGGTCCCGCGCCGACGATCGCAACACGCAGGGCTCTCGTCATATACACCAGCGTAGGTAAGGGTCACCTAAGCGGAAACGTGATGCACGTGACACGTCCAGCAGGTGGGAAGTTAGCGACGCCGTGAGGGTGGGTAGTTCGGGCGGTCGTCGAGCACGGTGAAACTGATGCCGGCGCGGGTGAGGCGATCGATCAGGGCGTCGCCCATCGCGGTCGCGGTGGTCACCTGACCCGCCGAGGCGGGCAGGTCGTCGAAGGCCAGGCTCATCGCCGACTCCGCGAGCATCTTCGACGTCTCGCCGTAGCCGGGATCCCCGCCGGAAACCTCGGTGATCACCTCATGGCGCGACCCGCGCCGGTCGCGAGGTGATTGGGCACCGAGCGCCGACCCAGCCCCGCCGGCGTGTGAGGCGAGGACACTGCCTCCCGCGACACCGTGGAACCGGACGGTGAACCAACTCTTGGCCCGTTGCGCCGCGTTCGGGCCCCCGCCCGGCTTATGCAGCGACTCCAACCGCTTGCGGATCGGGCCGATCTGCGACAGCCCGGCGATGGCGCCGATGCCGACGGCGCCGCCCGCCACCATGGGCAGCCGCTTCACCGCCGCGTAGTTGCTGTAGCTGAAGTCGGGGCCGTAGAGCTCAAGGGCGCGGCCAGAGCGGGCGACGATCTGCGGGTCGAGCGTGGGCAGCGGTATCGCCCAGGACTGCGCGACCGGGTTACGCCCTGGCTTGCCCGCCACCGACCTGGCCCGGCGACCGCTGGGCTTGGGCTCGATCTGCCGCCGTTGCCGCGCTGCGGCGCGCGCCTGCCTGCTGCGCGAGAGGATCATCATCGCGGACGCGAACGTGCCACCGGAGGGCATGCCACCGGCCCGGACGAACCCGTCGACATGGATCGGCGCGTCCTTGGGGAGTTGCTTGACGGTGAAGTAGGCGCCGAGGTCATACGGGATGGAGTCGAAGCCACAGGCGTGCACGATGCGGGCCCCGGACGCGACGGCGCGAGCCTGGTAGCGGACGTACATCAGGTCGACGAACTCCGGCTCGCCGACCAGGTCGACGTAGTCGGTGCCCGCATCGGCGCACGCGGCGACCAGCGGCTCGCCGTAGACCATGTACGGGCCGACCGTCGTGATGATCACCCGGGTGCTTTCGGCGACCGCGCGTAGCGAGTCGGCATCGTTCGCGTCGGCGAGCAGTAGCGGCAGGTTCTCGCACGCGGGGTTGATCTCCGCCAGCCGGTCGCGAACCGATTCCAGCTTGGCCCGGTTCCGGCCGGCCAGCGCCCATCGGCAGTCCGCGGGTGCGTTGGCCGCGAGGTACTCGGCGGTCAGGGCGCCGGTGAACCCGGTCGCGCCGAACAGGACGATGTCGTGCGCGCGGTCCTCGGACATCTTGGGACTCCTCTTCTCTTGCCTCAAGCGCCGGTGGGCTGGTTCCGCGCTCAGTGCCTCTGGTCGCATTTGTCTCGGTGCCGGTCGCGCGTTGTGGGACGTGGACATTATCGGGTGGGAACGGGCTCTATGCTGGCTCCATGCGCGTGCTCGTTGTCGACAACTACGACAGTTTCGTCTACAACCTCGTCCAGTATCTCGCTCAGCTCGGTGCCGACTGCACCGTGTGGCGCAACGACGTGGTGGACCTCGACGCGCTAGGCGATTTCGACGCCGTGCTGGTCTCGCCCGGCCCTGGCACGCCCGAGCGCGCAGGTCAGAGCATGGACGTCATCCGCGGCTGTGCTGAGCTGCGCAAGCCGGTGCTCGGCGTCTGCCTCGGCCATCAGGCGATGGGAGTGGTGTGGGGCGGTACCGTCGACCGGGCGCCTGAGCTGCTGCACGGCAAGACCAGTGAGGTTTATCACCAGGACGCCGGCGTGCTGGCCGGCCTGCCGAACCCGTTCACCGCGACCCGGTATCACTCGCTGACCGTGCTACCCGAGACGGTACCCGCCGAGTTCGAGGTCACCGCGCGCACCGAGTCGGGCATCGTGATGGCCATGCGCCACCGTGAGCTGCCGGTCGAAGGCGTGCAGTTCCACCCCGAGTCGGTGCTGACCCAGTGCGGGCATCGGATGCTGGCGAACTGGCTGGCCATCACCGGGCATCCGGTGCCGGAGGCGCGCGTCGCCGAGCTCGAGCAGGCCACCCGGGCGTTGCAGCGGGCCGCCACCGCCTGAGCTGAAAGACGCCTTCAGTCCGTTCAACGGACTGAAAGGGCCACTCACTCCGTTCAGTGGACTGAAGGCGTCTTTCAGCGCGGAGGGCGCGGCCGCACTGTCAGCGGCGCCGCACACCGTGTCGGTCAGCGCGCGGAGGGCGTCAGTCTTCCTCCGGCCTGCCATTGCCGTTGCCGCCATCGCCGGGGAAGATGTCGTCGCCGCCGTCGCCGCCGTCTTCGTTGCCCCCGTCGCCTCCGTCGCCTCCGTCGCCTCCGTCCTCGGAGTACTTGTCGACGTAGAGCGTCACGGCGTCGGAGCGCTTCATCTCCGATCCTGCCAGCGGGTCGCTGCGGCTGACCTTGCCGTCGCGCTCCGGGTCGTTGACCTCGTTGACCTCGATCTTGACTTCACCGCTGTGACCGGCGCCGGTGAGCGCCTGCTTCGCCTCATCCTCGGTCTTGTCGATGACATCGGGCATATCCATGCTCGAGTCGGCGCCGTTGGACACCTCGACGATGACCTCGGAGCCCTTGACCGCCTCCCCGTCACTGGGGTCCTGGCGTACCACGGTGCCCTCTGACTCCTCGGAGTCGATGTCCTTGCGGGTCACCTTGAAGCCCGCGCCGACCAGGCCGGCCTCCGCGGTCTCGAAGCTCTGGCCGGTGTAGTCCCTGACCTCGACCATCTCGGGCTTGGCGTAGACCTTGAGCGTGACGACCTCGCCCTCCTCGACGTTGTCGCCCGCCAGCGGAGTTTGCTTGGCGACCTTGCCGGTGTTCTTCGGGTTGGTGTTGGGTACCTCTTCCACGTTGGGATTGAGCAGCAGGTTCTTCTCCTGCAGCACCTTCTTGGCGTCGTCCAGCTTCTGGCCCGTGACCTTCGGCATCTCGAACTGATCGAGCGCGACGGTGTACTGCAGCTTGACCTGGGTGGTGACCGCGACGGTGGTGCCCGCCCCCGGCTCCATGCTGATCACCCGATGCAGCCGCTCGCTCGGGTCACACGGCGGTTCCTCGTTGAACGCCGCGGGCATGCACTTGACGCCTTCACGTTCGATGTTGTCGAACCCCCTGGCGCGCAGATCCTGCTCCGCGACGTCGACGTCCTGGCCGACGAGGTTCGGGATGGCCTGCACGTCCTCACCGGAGCCGAACGGATTGGCCAGCCACAGCACCGCGGCCAGTGCGACGACGCTGAGTACTGCGAAGATTACGGCCAGCCGCCTGCGCCGCCGTCTGCGCTCCTCTTCTTCCTCGAGCTCCTCGTCGTAGTCGTCGTACTGCTCGGGATGCCTCGTCGCGCCGGCCGACATCACCTGCGTGCGGTCGTCCTCTGTCATCACCATGGGGGCGCTCGGCCGCTGGTTCGACAGCACCCGCACCAGGTCGGAGCGCATCTCGGCGGCCGACTGGTAGCGGTTCGCGGGGCCCTTGGTGAGCGCCTTGAGCACCACCGCGTCCAGTTCCTGGCTCACCGCGGGGTTCACCGCCGACGGTGGCTGAGGGTCTTCCCGCACGTGCTGGTAGGCGACCGCGACCGGGGAATCGCCGGTGAACGGCGGCTCGCCGGTCAGCAGTTCGAAGAGCACGCAACCCGCCGCGTAGACATCGCTGCGGGCGTCGACCGATTCGCCTCGGGCCTGCTCGGGCGAAAGATACTGCGCGGTGCCGATCACGGCGGCGGTCTGCGTCATCGCGGCTTGGCCATCGTGGATGGCCCTTGCGATGCCGAAGTCCATCACCTTCACGGCGCCGGTCTTGCTGATCATCACGTTGGCGGGCTTGACGTCGCGGTGGATGATGCCGTGCCGGTGGGAGAAGTCAAGGGCCGCGCACACGTCGGCCATGACCTCCATGGCCCGCTTCTGGTCCATCGGGCCTTCGGTCTTGACGATGTCGCGGAGGGTGCGGCCTTCGACGTACTCCATGACGATGTAGGGCAGCGGGCCGAACTCGCTCGGGGTCTCGCCCGTGTCGTAGACGGCGACGATGGCGGGATGGTTCAGCGCTGCGGAGTTCTGCGCCTCGCGGCGGAATCTCTCCTGGAACACGGTGTCGCGAGCGAGGTCGGCGCGCAGGATCTTGACCGCGACCTCTCTTCCAAGGCGCACGTCGTGGCCATGGTGCACTTCGGACATACCGCCGTAGCCGAGCGTGTCACCAAGCTCGTAGCGGTTGGAGAGCAAGTTCGTTGTGCTCATCGCGCTCTAGTCCTCTTCGTCATGCGCCTCACCACACCGGGTCGGGTAGACGCTCATTGTCCCCCTTGAGGCTCTTCCCTAGCCCGAAAGGCAGGTCCTCGTTGGGTGGATCCCCGGGGTCGTCCGGTGACTGTTTGTCTTCCTGACCACCGTCTCCACCCGGTTGGTTCAGATTCGTACCGCCGTCGGCACCCTCGTCCGTCACTGGCTCCGAGGGTTCATCCCCGGCCTTGTTGTCCTCGGGCCGCGTGGCGTCGGATTGATCGCCTTGCTGCTCGGTGACAGCCGGTTGCCCCGCCGTCTGGTGACCGGGAACCGAGGTGACGGGGGCGTCGCCGTCACCCGGCGCGGAATCCTCACCACTCATCAACATCATCGGCACAAGCACCGCCGCTATTACGATCAGGGTGACGGCCACCACCGCGATCAGTACCCACGGCCACACGGCGCGCCGCCCGTGATCCGGACTCGCGGGCACGAACGCGCCCGACGGCGGGCCGAGTACCGGCTGCATGTTCGGACGCGAGCCAGGACCAAGGGGAGCCGCGAGGCCCCCCGGCGGGGTCGCGGTCATGCCGATCGGCAGTGGTGGCGGGTGGCCGGCCCGGACGACGGCGACCGCCGATGCGAACTCGCCGCCGGTGGCGTAACGCCGCGCAGGGTCCTTGACCAGGGTGGATTCGATGAGCGCCCGGACCGGATGCGGCACATCGGGCGGCAGCGGCGGCGGCACGTCGCGGATGTGCATCATCGCGACGGTCACCGCGTTCTCGGACAGAAAGGGGCGGTGCCCGGCGAGGCACTCGTAGCCGCACACCGCGAGCGAGTACACGTCGCTCGCCGGAGAAGCGGAGTGCCCCGTCGCCTGCTCCGGCGCGATGTAGTGGGCGGTGCCCATGACCATCCCGTTGCGGGTCACCGGTGCGGCGTCGGCCGCCTTCGCGATGCCGAAGTCGGTCAGCTTGACCGTCTCGGTGCCGTCGGCGGCCCGCACCACGAGGATGTTGCCGGGTTTGACGTCGCGGTGCACCAGGCCGCGTTCGTGCGCGGCGTTGAGCGCCTTGCCCGCCTGCTCCAGGATGCCGAGCAGCCGATCCGGCGCTACCCGCCCCTCGCGAGCGAGGATCGCGGCCAGCGGTTGCCCCTGCACCAGCTCCATCACCAAGTACGCGAGGTTACTGGTGGTGTCGTCCCCGCTCGTCGGGATCCCCGTCGACGCCTCGCCGTAGTCGTGGACGGCCGCGATCCCGGGGTGATTGAGCGAGGCCGTCGTGCGCGCCTCGGTACGGAAGCGATGCAGGAACTCGGCGTCGCCCGACAGTTCGGCCTTGAGGATCTTCACCGCGACCGTACGGTCGAGCCGGGTGTCGCTTGCCTGCCACACCTCGCCCATGCCGCCGACGGCGATCCGGCTGGTCAGCCGGTACCGCTGTGCCAGCAGCTGCCCCGAGGAGATCACGTCAGTTGCCCCCCAGTGCCGCGTCGATGGTGCGCCTGCCGATCTCGGCGGCCACGGTGCCGCCGGTCGCTGCCAGGCCACGGTCGCCACCGCTCTCCACGATGACCGCGATGGCGACCTGGGGGTTATCAGCAGGCGCGAAGGCGGTGTACCAGGCGTGGGGCGGCGTCTGCTTTGGGTTGGTGCCGTGCTCGGCGGTGCCGGTCTTCGACGCGATCGTCAGGTCTGGCCGCTTGCCACCCCCTGAGGTGTTGTTCTCCGAGGCGATCATCATGTCGCGCAGCACGTCGGCGTTCTGCTCGGTCATCGCGCGATCCCCGGTGAGCTCCTCGGGGTCGTACTCCTCGAGCGTCGAAAGGTCGGGGGCAAGCAGCTCCTTGACCAGCTGCGGCTTCATCGCCATGCCGCGGTTGGCGATGGTCGCCGACAGCATCGCGTCCTGCAGCGGGGTCAGCCGGACATCGCGCTGACCGATGCCGCTCTGGTACAGCTCGGGCTTCGAGCCGAGCTCGCCAAGGTTGGAGCGTTCCACCCCGAGCGGGATTTCGAGATCATCCTCGCTGATCCCGAAGTTCGCCGCGGTCGACCGCAGCTTGCTCGCGCCAAGGTCGCCCGCCAGCTTGGCGAACGCGGTGTTGCACGAGTGGGCGATCGCGTCGGCAAGGGTGCCGCCGGGACAGGTCGCGAACGCGAAGTTGGCCAGCGTGGTATCGGTGCCGGGCAAGGTGACCCGTGAGTCGCGCAACACCTGCGAGTCGGCCTTCATGCCGTTCTCGAGCGCGGCGGCCGCGACGACCAGCTTGAACGTCGATCCCGGCGGGTAGGTTTCCTTGATCGCCCGGTTGCGCATCGGGTTGCCGTGGTCGCAGTTCTCCTCGCGCTGGTCGCAGTTCCACTCCGCCCAGGCCTTCTCCTGCTTCTTGCCGTCGTGCGACGCCAGCCGGTTCGGGTCGAAGGACGGGGTGGACACCATGGCGAGGATCTCACCTGTATTCGGCTTGAGCGCGACGACGGCGCCCCGGAACCCCTTGTCGGTCATGGCGTCGTAGGCGGCCTTCTGGGCGGCGGGGTTCACGGTGAGCTGGACGTGCCCGCCCCGCGGGTCCCTGCCCGTGACCATGTCGGAGAGCCGCCGGACGAACAGCCGGGCGTCGCTGCCGGTGAGGACCTCGTTGTTCAGCCGCTCGACGCCTCCGGAGCCGTAGCGCCACGAGTAGTACCCGGTGATCGGCGCGTACATCTTGCCGGATGGGTACTTACGCAGGAAACGAAGCCGGTCGTCGGTGGGCGTGCTGTGCGCGAGAATCGTGCCGCCGAACTGCGACACGAGCTGGCCGCGTTCCCGCGCGTACTCGTCGAGCAGCACGCGCTGATTGCGCGAGTCGAGCCGGTAGTCGTCGGCGTTGACCACCTGGATGTAGGTGGCGTTGGCCAGCAGCAGTACGACCATCGCGAGCATCGCGATGCCGACCCTGCGCAGGGGAGTGTTCATTGGTCTTGCTTCTCCCCACTCGTGGATCCGGGCAGCTCCACCATCACGGTGTGCGCTTCGGCGATCGGCGCCTGCACGGCTTGCATGCGAGGCCTCGACATCGGCTGGGGCCGCCGGGCGGCATCGGAGATCCGCAGCAGCAGCGCGACCAGGATGTAGTTGGCGAGCAGCGATGAGCCGCCGTAGGACAGGAACGGCGAGGTGATGCCGGTCATCGGTATCAGTTTGGTGACACCGCCGACGACGACGAAGACCTGCATCACGATGGCGAACGCCAGCCCGCCGCCGAGCAGCTTGCCGAAGGTGTCTCGCACCGCGAGCGCGCCCCGCATCCCGCGCATGGCGAGGATCAGGTAGACCATCAGTACCGCGGCGAGCCCGATGAACCCGAGCTCCTCGCCGATGCCCGCCGTGATGAAGTCGGTGTTGGCCTCCGGGACCGTCTCAGGCCTGCCCGAGCCGAGGCCGGTGCCCGCGACGCCCCCGGTGCCGAGCCCGAACAGCCCCTGCGAGATCTGATACCCGCCGCCGGGATCGTCGTAGGTGGCCAGTGGGTCGATCCAGTTCGCCACACGCTGCCGGACGTGGGCGAAGAGGTGATACGCGACGAAGCAGCCGGCACCGAACATGCTCAGCCCGACTATGACCCAGATCAGCCGTTCGGTCGCCACGTAGAGCAGCACGAGCACGACGCCGAAGAACAGCAGCGCCGGGCCGAGGTCCTTCTGCAACACGAAGATGCCAAGGCACACGCTCGCGGCGATGATGATCGGCCCCAGGTCACGGGACCGCGGCAGCTCGACGCCGAGGACCCGCTTGCCCGCGGCCATGAACAGGTCGCGTTTGGACACCAGGAACGCGGCGAAGAAGATCATCAGCAGGATCTTCGCGAACTCGCCCGGCTGGATGCTGAACCCGCCGAGCTTGATCCACACCTTGGCGCCGTTGACCTCCGACAGCGACCTCGGCAGCGCGGCGGGCAGCGCGAGCATGATCAGGCCCGCCAGACCGCAGGTGTAGGAATACCGGGTCAGCGTGCGGTGATCGGAGATCACGATGAGCACGGCGAGGAACAGTACAAGGGCGAACACCGTCCACAGCACCTGACGCGGCGCCACCGCGCTGAACTCCCGGCCCGCCTGTACCGCACGCTCGGCGAGCGCCAGGTCGATCCGGTAGATCATCACCAGGCCGAGCCCGTTGAGCAGCGCGACACACGGCAGGATCAGCGGATCGGCATACGGCGCCCACCGGCGGACCGCGAGATGCGCGGCGAGGAAGATGCCAAGGTACGCCAACCCGTACCAGACGATGGCGAGCGTGAGCTCTTGCTCTTGGTTCGCGTCGACGAGCACCAGCGCGCTCGTCATGATGACCGCGGCGAAAGCCAGCATCAGCAGTTCAGTGCCGCGTCGGGTGGCTGGCTTGCTGGTCGGGCCGCTACCCGGCTGACTCGCCGACCCTTCGACCGGCCGGCTCATCAGCCACCGCCGCCTGCGTCGGGCCGTGGCCGGCAGTCCTCCTGGCCCTGCGGCACGGGGAACGTCCGCTCGGCAGGTGACGTTGTGCGCTCCGTGGTCGTCGTGCCGGTGGGCGCGGGCTCGCTCGTTCCGGTCGTGCCGGTGGTCTCCGGGCATTCCGGCTTCAGGAAACGCTCGGTGCGCAGCCGATGTATGTAGGCGATGGCGTCGTCGAGGCTGTCCTGCTGGGAGCCGTTGCGGACCTGCTCCTGCACGTTGTCCACCAGGTGGCCGACCAGGAGCGGCTCGCACTCGGTGCTGCGGCGCTCACAGGAGCCGCCCGCCCGCGAGCTCAGCTCGAGGCCGAGGATGCTGCCTTGGATGCCCTGGTAGATGCTGACCTCGTCGTTCTCGTCGGCGCTGACGTAGTACTGCTGCATGACGAGGTAGCGGGTGGTGATCGCGCCCGCGGCGAGCACGAGCAGCACCAGGAACAGCCCGAGGATGATCTTGAGGCGCTTGCGCCGTTTCGCTCTGGGGTCGGGCGGCAGCTCGATCGGTGCGGTTCGCTGTGGCGCAGGCGGCGCCGTGAGCGCCCTGGCTCGTGCGGCGGGCGAGTCACCCTGGTGACCCTCGTCGCTGCCGTCGCCGGCCGCACCGCCGATGATCGGGGCGTCGTCACCGAAGTGCACGTCGACGACGTCGGCGACGATCACCGTGACGTTGTCGGTGCCGCCACCCTTGAGCGCGAGCTCGATCATCCGGTCGGCGCACTCCTGCGCGTCGGGAATCCGGATGGCTTCCTCGAGCGTCTGCTTGCTTACCATCCCGGACAACCCGTCGGAGCACAGCAGGTACCGATCGCCGGCGCGCGCCTCCCGGACCGTCAGGTTTGGCTCGATCTCGTGCCCGGTGAGCGCCTTCAGCAACAGGGACCGCTGCGGATGGGTGTCGGCCTCTTCCTCGGTGATGCGGCCTTCGTCCTGCAGCTTCTGGACGAAGGTGTCGTCGTGGGTGATCTGGCCGAACTCACCGTTGCGCAGCAGATAGGCGCGGGAGTCGCCGATGTGGACGAGGCCGAGCTTGTTACCGGAGAACAGGATCGCCGTCAGCGTTGTGCCCATGCCCTCGAGCTCGGGATCGCCCTCGACCAGTTCGGCGATGGCGCTGTTGCCACCGGCGACCGACTCGCGGAGCTGACTGAGCAGGTCGTCACCGGGCTCGTCGTCGTCCAACGGAGCGAGCGCGGCGATGACAACCTTGCTCGCGACTTCGCCGGCCGCGTGGCCGCCCATGCCGTCGGCAAGGGCGAGTAGGCGAGGTCCGGCGTACACGGAGTCCTGGTTGTTGGAGCGAACCAGTCCCCGGTCGCTGCGGGCTGCGTAGCGAAGCACAAGGGTCATGGGCGAAGCTCGATCACCGTCTTGCCGATCCGGATGGGGACACCGAGCGGTACTCGGAGTGGTGCTGTGACCTTAGCCCGGTCCAGATATGTGCCGTTGGTCGAACCCAGATCTTCCACGTACCAGTCGGTGCCGCGCAGCGAAAGCCGTGCGTGGCGGGTCGATGCGTAGTCGTCGTCGAGCACAAGCGTCGAGTCGTCGGCGCGGCCGATCAGGATCGGTCTGCCGTCCAACGCGATGCGTGTGCCCGCCAGCGCGCCGTGGGTGACGATGAGCTGCCCGGGCGACTTGCCACCGCGCGGCCCGCCTCGCTTCTGTTGTTTGCTTCGCCGGAAATGCGGGATGTCGACCCGCTGCCCTGATGCGGCATAGAGATCGGAGCGGACCACGCGAAGTGCGGCCAGCACGAACAACCAGAGCAGGGCCAAGAACCCTGCTCTGGTCAATTGAACGACTAGCTCTGGCACCTGAGTAAGTCCACTCCCGCTTCGTTATCCCCCCGGACGTACCCCGGGAAGCTGGTCGCTTCAGCCCTGTGTTCGGAAGGTCAGCGAGGAATGCCCGACCCTGATCACATCGCCGTCGGCCAGCTGCCAGGTCTGCACCGGAGTGCCGTTGACCGTGGTGCCGTTGGTGGACCCGATGTCGGCCAGCGTCGCACTCTGGCCATCCCAGGTGATCTCCAGGTGCCGCCGCGACACCCCGGTGTCCGGCAGCCGGAAGTCGGCGTCCTGACCGCGGCCGACCACGTTACCGCCCTGCTTGAGTGAGTAGCTGCGGTTCGAGCCGTCGTCGAGCTGCAGCGCGGCCGCGAGCTGGCGCGCCCCGGTCTGCACCGCGGGGGGCGCGTAGTTCTGCTGGTCGTAGCCCGGTTGGCCGTAGCCGGCGTCATAGCCTGGTTGGCCGCCTGGCTGGCCGTAGCCGGGGTCGTAACCTGGTTGGCCGTAGCCGGGGTCGTAACCTGGTTGGCTGCCTGGTTGGCCGCCTGGTTGGCCGCCTGGCTGGCCGTAGCCGGGTTGGCCGTAGCCGGGGTCGTAACCTGGCTGGCCGTAGCCGGGGTCGTAGCCCGGTTGGCCGTAGCCAGGGTCATAACCAGGTTGCCCGCCCTGGTCGTAGCCGGGCTGGCCTTGTCCGTAGCCGTACTGGCCCTGCTGACCGTACGGGTCGCCCTGGTCGTATTGG
>WHSS01000165.1 GCA_009379975.1 Actinophytocola sp. | reverse complement strand
GTCTTGGACTGCTGCGCCTCGTCCTCGGCAGGCTGTTGAGTTGCTTGCGACTCCGTTGAGTCGGCCGAACGGGCGCCCTGCCCTTCCTTGTCCCGCGGTCTCGCTTTCTCGGGGTCCTCCGCGGGGCGCCTGGCGCTTGTCTGCGTCTGCGTCTGCGTCGGTTCAGCGGAGCGCTCCGATGCCGCCGGGGAACGGCCGTTATCCCGAGCCGGTGAACCGCGGTCGAGCTGGCTCATCGCGGGAATCCGCACCGGCGGTTCAGGCGCGTCGGCGGCCTCTCGCACCGCCGCCATCGTCGTGACGCTCACGAAGGTGGCGGGCGCCGGACCGGCTTTCCCGGCATCGCCGGTGGACGGTGTGGCGGCCGAGCCGCCGTTAACCGACGAGACCGGTAGCTGACCGTCCTCCGTCGAGAACGACGTCGACAGCTTCGGCGCGAGCACGAGCATGCCGGCCACGGTGGCACCGGCCAGCGCGACCACTCCCGTGGCCGCCACGGCGAGCTTCTGCCGCTTCCGCGATGCCGCGCTCTGCTGGAAGCCTTCTCGTCGCAGCAGCTCGGCGACCGTGATCATCCGCTCCGCGTCGTTCATCGACACGCTCACTCCTCAAGACAACGATTACCCCGGCGCGTGTCTATCACCCCGCCCGGCCGGCCGGAACCGTTATCAACGCAGATCACACGGATATCGCAGTCGGCATACCGTCCCGGTGATGACAACGCTCCGGTGCGTGAGCGAATGGACGCTCAGCCACGCGGGGCGTACATGATCACGGCGACCCCTACCAGGCAGATTCCCGCCCCGATCAGGTCCCATTTGTCCGGCTGGAACTTGTCGACCACGACACCCCAGGCCAGCGAGCCCGCAACGAACACGCCGCCGTATGCGGCCAGAATTCGCCCGAAGTGCTGATCGGGCTGGAACGTCGCGAAGAATCCGTAGGCGCCCAGGGCGATTACGCCCGCGGCGATCCACAACAGGCCGCGATGCTCCCGGAAGCCTTGCCAGATCAGCCACGCGCCACCGATCTCGGCGAGCGCGGCCACGATGAAGAGCAGGATCGAGCGAGCTACGGTCACGGCATCGACCGTAGCTGCTACCGCCCGGCTCAGAGACGCAACTGCGCCGGCTCGTGGGTCACGCTTTCGATGTCCCCTGCGGTCACGTCGAGCAGCCGGTGCGCGAGATCGGACAACGCCCGTGACGTCGCGAGTTCGTCGCCGATCTCCGGCACGTTGCTGTCCGCCGGATTCAGCCTCGCGAGTCCGACGCCCACCAGGTCGGAGCCCGCGCCACGCAGACGAGCGCGCGCCCGGGTGCGGGACTCGTGCTCGTCGATGGCGATCTCCACCGTCCAGTTCTTCTCACGCATGGCGACCTCCTCGTTCGGTTTGACCCCTTTGGTCTCTAACTCTCCTCTTTCGTGCAACGGTGGGCCAGCCGCGCGAACGACAACAGCGGAGCGATCGCGAGCACGCCTGCCACCAGCACGACGGGGATGAAGCCGCCGCCTGCGAACAGTTGACCGGCGCCGAGGCTGGCGACGGCGGATGCGCCCCACACGCACGCGTCGGCCGCGCCCTGGACCTGGGCGCGTTCCCGCGGCGGCACCTCGCGGCTGAGCAGGCTGCTGCCGCCGACGAACACCAGGTTCCAGCCGAACCCGAGCAGGAAGAGCCCGAACGGCAAGCCCGACTGGTGCGCCTCCGGGGCCGCCATGACCGTCGCCGCCGACACCGCGAGCGTGCCGATGCCGGCATAGATCGCGGTGCGCGCGCCCCACCTGTCGGCGATCCGGCCGGACACCGGGGCAAGCGCGAACATGCCGATCATGTGCGCGCTCAGCACGAAGCCGACCGTGGCGAGGTCATGCCCGTGGTGGTGCAGGTGTAGCGGCATCATGGTCATCACCGCGACCATGGCGACGTGGGCCGCCACCATCGCCGACAGCGGCGCGAGCACGACCCGCCGCCGGAGGGCCACGCCGATGGCCGTCATCGACATCACCGGCGGCCGAGCGGCATCGGTAGCCCCCTCGGCGGGTCGCATGGCCGCCGACGCCCCGGCCGCGCCCAGGACGAGCAACGCGGCGGCCAGCACCGGCCCGGACAACCGGGGCAGCCCGAGCCACCCGGCGAATTCGGCTGCGGGCGCCAGCAACGCGGGCCCGACCAGCGCGCCCACCGTCCCCGCCCAGACGATGATGGACGCCCGCCACTGCCGGAACAGCACGATCACCGACGGCTGCTCGGCGTCGACCAGGTGCCAAGCGGCGAACCCGTGACTCCTGGCCCATTTCAGCAGCGGCTCCGCCTCAGCAGGCTCGATCTCGATACGCATCACGCGCGACTGCCCTCGGCGCCGGTCGGGGTGCCCGCACGGCCCCACCACGGGGGATGGGCGCCCGGTGACCAGCGATGCGTCGGGGATCACCACCGGCCACCGGGCAGCTCGGGTTGACTGGTCGCCGCTCGTTCGCGGGCGACGATGGCGGCCGCCGACCACGGGTCATCGGCGAGACACCGCCGACACGGCCGCCTGTCCAGGAGGACAGCGCAGCAGCGCAAGCCCGACCACCACGGCCAGCGCCGCGCCGATCGAACCGGCCAGAACCGCGACAGGCACTGCTGAACAGGAGACCGGCGTGGCGTCACCGACCATCCAGCGGCGCAGGCTAGGTAAGGCGCTCAGGCGAGCACGCGAGGAAGCGAGGAAGTCCCAGGACGACGCGGCTGCGGCGATCGACGCCGCCAAATCCAAGATCGTCCGGTTGGAGAAAGGCCACAGCGGCCTACGGGTCACGGATCTGAACGTCCTGCTCGACCTGTACGGGGTGACGGGCGGCGACACCGACTGGATGCGCGAGATGGCGCGAACCGGGCGCCAGCGCGGCCGGTGGAGCGCCTACCGCAATGTCACGCCGGATTGGTTCGTCAGCTACCTCGACCTGGAGGAGGACGCGTCGGAGATGCGCTGGTACCAGTCCGAGGTCGTGCCCGGGGTACTGCAGGCCGAGAGTTACGTGCGCGCCATTCTGTCCACCGCGCAACCTTCCGTGGCCGATGACGAGGTGGAGCGGCGGGTCAAGCTCCGGCTTGAGCGGCGCGCCGTTCTTGAGTCCACCGACCGGGTACTTAACTTCATCCTCAGCGAATCAGCGCTCCGCCGGAACGTCGGCGGCGATGTGGTGATGGCCGAACAGCTCCGCCACCTGGCTGAGGTCGCCGAGCGGAGCAACGTGCAGCTGCAGGTTCTCCCGTTCACGGCACGGACCTTTAGCGCCGCGACCTACGGGTTCATCGTCCTGCGGTTCGACCACGACACAACCTCGGACGTGGTCTACCTGGAGGACTACACCGATGCGGCATACCTGGATCAGCCCGAGCATGTGCGGGCCTACAATTCACTCTGGAATCGCCTGTCGGCGGCGGCCTTGGGCCAGGTCGAGTCCCGCGATCTCATCCGGGACATCGCCGACGAGCACCAACAAACGACTCCCGAAGTGAGTACTGACCATGAACACCCCGGAACTCTCCCGCGCGGTGTGGAGGAAGAGTAGCCACAGCACCGAGAACGGCGGCGCCTGTGTGGAGGTGGCCGTCACTCCCGATGGCGGGCGGCGGGTGCGCGATTCCAAGGACCGCACCCGACCCGCGCACTATTCACTCGCGCCGAGTGGGACGCATTCATCCGCGGCGTGAAAGACGGCGAGTTCGACTAAAGCCACCTTGACCGGCGGTGATCACTGCTAGAGTCCCTGCGGTGCCACAGAGTGACACGGGGCGATTCGGCACCTGATTGGGGGCGACGTGCCGGGACATGCTGTGGGGCCGCAGTCGTTGCGCGATGCGGCGAAGGCTGCGGCTGAGGCGTCTAAGCGGGTGGAGCGGGTCGAGATCCGCGAGCCGCTGACCGAGTTCGAGTCTGCGATGCCCGGCGCCCAGGTGGGTCAGGAGGCCAGCGAACTGGGCTGGCACTTCAATGGCCTGGCGAAGGGCTGGGCGAAGGGGATGGAGCTCTACGGTGAGTCGCTCGTGGCGGCGGCGGAGCGGTACGAGGGCGATGACGAGGCCATCGAAGACGACTTCAACCGCTTCCGGGGGCCGCGCTGATGATCACCTGGGGCGATGTGACGAAATGGCGCGCGAGCCGGGTGGCCGAGATCGGCGACGCGCTGGTCACCGCACGCAAGACGCTGACCGGGTTGCAGGACGAGCTGGAGGATTCGGCGACGCCGAAGGAGTGGGTCGGCGAGGGCGCGGAGGCGGCGAAGCAGAAGCTGCGTGAGTACCGCCAGGAGTTGGAGGACTACGTCGCCGGCCTGTCGGCGTTGATCACCCGTGTCGACGGCGCGGAGGCGTCGATCCGGCAGTTGGAACGCGCTATCGGCGACACGGAGGAATTGGCGGGCGCGCAGTTCTTCATCGACGACAGCGGCGTCGTGTACGATGCCGGGCCCGATCTCGGCGGCCCCACCGATCCGGCGGCGGCTCAGCGGCGCGCCGAGATCGAGGCGATGGTCGAGCAAATCCTTCGCGCGGCCGAGGACATCGACGTCGATCTGGTCGACGTCATCAAGAGGATCGAAGACGGCAAGATCACCGATCGGGGAGCGACAACTCTTGCCTCGGCGGCGAAGCAAGGTTCGCTGCAGGGCGGCGTGTTGCCGGTGGAACCGCCGGTGAACGGCACCGCGACGCAGAACGCTGCGTGGTGGGCGACCATGACGGAGCAGGAGCGGAAGTACGCCATTGCCTCCAACCCCGGCCTGGTCGGCAACCTGGACGGGCTGCCGATGAAGGCCCGCAGCGAGGCTAACGAACTGTTTCTGCCCCAGCAACTCCGGGCGATCGAGGCACAGATCCGTAAGCACGGCATGACCGACGAGCTGGCGGCCAAACTCCAAGCCATCAACGAAGCCGAGAAGCAGTTCGACAAGGGAAAGCTGCTCGTCAAGTTGGATCTGGAGGGCGATCGGGCGCGAGCGATCATCGCCGACGCCAACGTCGACAGCGCCGACCACGTCGGCGTCTTCGTACCCGGCATGAACTCCACCGTAGAAGGCAACCTCGGTCACTACGTCAAGGAGATGAACGAGGTTGGAGGGTTTGCCCGCGACCTTCTCCCGGAGTCGTCCGATGAGACGGTGGCGATGGTGACCTGGCTGGACTACGAGCCGCCCGGGACGGCGTTGCCCGAGGGGCTTGAGGGTCCGATGGTGGACCGGGCGATCGACGGCTCGAAGCGGCTGGCCGGCTTCTACGAGGGACTCGCCGCCTCCCGCGGCGACGACCCGGTGAACGTCACGGCGGTTGGGCATTCCTACGGCTCGCTCACGCAGGGCCTGGCGTTGCGGCAGACCGATGAGGCCGATTCGCTCATCCTGCAAGGCTCGCCCGGTCATGGTGGCGGCGAGCCGTTCGGCGCACCGGACAGCAGCGGAATCGCGGTACCCGACGGCAAGCTGTACGACCTGTCCGCCAAGGACGACTGGATCGCCGACATCGGCCTGTTCGGCGGCGACCCGGACGACGACCCCCGGTTCACCGACCTGGAAACCGGCGCCTCGGTCGGCACGGACGACAGGTCCTCCCATGGCATCGAGGGACACGTCATGTACACCGAACCCGACGATCGACGGTCGACCAGCGAGTACAACACCGCCGCCATCATCGCCGGACGCGAGGAAGTGGCGATCAGGAAATGACGATCGCCGGGTTCCTCCGCTTCGCCTGCGTCGCCCTGACTCTGGTGATGCTGGGCGGCTGCACCGACCCCGATGAGGAGCGCCTGATGAAGCAGCAGCGTGAGTTCGATCAGCTCATGCAACGACCCGACCTCCACGAGGCGATCGCCCACTACGACAAGATCGCCCGGCGAGTCCGCGACGCCCTCGCCGCCGAGTTCGACCTGCCAGCCTGGAAGAAGTCACGACGCTACGACCGCGGGCCAGAAGATTGCGGCTTCGGCCCCTTCGAGAACGTGAAGGGATGGGACGCGGGCGACTACTCGCTCGGGCGCTGGTACACCGACGCCGTCATCCAGAAGGATCGCTGGCCCAACGCCATCGGCGTGCTCCGCCGCATCGCCGGGCAACACGGCTTCGACGAGGTCACTCTCGAAGTGGATCAAGGCGGCCTTCGCATGTTCGAGCTTGCAGACCGCTGGGGCGCCAAGCTGGTGATGCGCACAGAGGAGGACGCCATGTTGCGCGCCGTCACCGGTTGCCACCTGGAACCGGACGCGAAGCGGCACGGCAAACCCCGCGACTGGAAGCCGCGTGAGACCGGGCCGCTCGGGCCGGACCCGATCATCCCCGACCGTTCCGGCTAGTAGTATGTCGCTTCTAAAGAGCCGGGTATAGGTGCCGGAGTTTGATGCGGGCGTCGCTGGTGGTGAACCTCCAGTCGACTTGGTGTTCGTCGGCGTTGGTGGCGTGGGCCCAGGCGGCGAGTTCGGTGTTGAGGACATCGAGGTCGGCGAAGGCCGGCATGGCCCGCTGCGCACTTTTCGTCCACGACTCTCCCAATGCCGCATCAATCGCCCTTCCCGACCGCGCGCAGGTTGAGAACGACCTCGAGACCCTACAGGAGTTCGCCCGCTTGACCCAGTGATGATCCCGCTGTTGGAGAGGCCCCAACGACGGCCAACGATGAGCCTGCGCGGTATGAACCAGCACGGAGCAGTTCACGACAGTCATTCCCTTCGCTCGGACGGATAGACCCGGGCAGTGACGTATCTGCGAGTGTCATCGATCGGGCAGGTCGCACGCGACTACGACCCGGAGGGCATCTCGATTCCCGCCCAGCGGCTCGCATGTAAGGGCAAAGCTGCGCAACTCGGCATCCCGATCGTCGATGAATACGTCGAACCAGGTCGGTCCGCACGGGAGATGTCCAAGCGGGTCGCGTTCCAGCAACTGCTCACGCGTGTCCGCACCGCGGGCGACGTGACCCACATCCTCGTCTACAAACTGTCCCGGATAGCTGGCAACCGCGTCGACGACGCGCTCGTCATGGCCGGCCTCCGCCAACGCGGCATCACCCTGGTTTCGGCGACCGAGTCCATCGACGACTCGCCCGTCGGGCAGCTGATGCACGGCATCCTCGCCACCGTCAACGAGTACCAGTCCGGCGATCCGGCGCCGACATCGCCTACAAGATGGGCCAGAAAGCACGATCCGGCGGCACCCTCGGTCGAGCCCGGCTCGGCTACCTCAACCACGTCGACCGCTCCGGCGGCCGCGACGTGCGCACCGTCATCGCCGACCCCGTGGGCGCACCGTTGGTCCGGCTCGGTTTCGAGCTGTTCGCCACCGACAACTACACCCTGACCGAGCTCGCGACGTGCTCGCGACCGCGGCCTGCGGTCCCGACCCAACGCCCGGTACCCACCCAGACGGTGTCGATCAGCAAGCTCGCCCACATGCTGCGCGACCGCTATTACCTCGGCTACATCAGCTACAAAGGCGAAGAGATCCCGGGACGCCACGTCCCCTCGTCGATGACGATCTTTTCAACCACGTCCAACACGTCCGAGAGTCACGAGCCGCGGCACAGGAACGCCGCCGCGTGCACCACCACTACCTGAAGGGCCCGCTCTTCTGCGGCCACTGCCACAGCACGGGCATCACCCAGCGGCTGATCATCCAGCACACCGGCAACCGCCACGGCGTCGAATACCGCTACTTCTTCTGCCGCGCAAGCAGTCGCACGACTGCCCCACTCGCTACATCAGCGTCTGACACCGAGGCCGCCGTCGAACAGCACTACGCCACCCTCCTCCACCTCACCCTGCGTCAGCGCGATTCCCTCTGCGAGCGCCTCGCCACCGCCGCAGAGAACACAGTTGCCGACCGTCCGGATCCGTGGGGAAGCCACAACACCTTCAAGCTCTACCGCCGCTGCAGCGACGAACAACGCCGACAGCTCAACCAACTGATCTTCCGGAAGCTCTACATCGCCGGTGATCGCATCACCAGCCACGAACTCAACGCAAGCAACAGCGGCGAACCCAGATCACCGAGAAAATCAGACAAACCCGGCACACCTTGGGGGAATAAAACCCAACGACAAGCCAGTGACCTGCGAAAATAGCATCACACCCGGAAAGGGCGACAACGAGCGGCAGATTGCGTTTACCAGGTCTGACCTGGTAAACGCAATCTGCCGCTCGCCGCTCCAACCTGTGGTGGAGGTGCCGGGAATCGAACCCGGGTCCTCTGCCGCCTCAACAGGGCTTCTCCGTGCGCAGTTCGCTATGCCTCTACTCGGCCCCACCGGTCACGCGAACAAGCCGGTGTGACGGGCCCAGCCGCTGTTAGTTGTCCCGCCGAGGTCCGCGGCCGGCCTCGGCGGTAAGTCCTCCTAGCTGATGCCGGTTACTGGGCCGGAGGCACTCCCAGACCGACAGACTCGCACTCGCTCAGGCAGCGAGGGCGAAGTCGCGCTGACTATTCGTCTTGGCGCTTATTTTGGTGCGATGACGCTTACGGTGGTCTCTCGCCTGCACCGGCACGCTTCCCCTGAATCAACGTTCAGAGTCGAAACCGTTCACCCCCTTGTCGTGGGTCAACTGCACAATCATAACGCCCGTGGCAACTTGGTTTGTTCCGGCACGTCCGGTGTCAGCTGTCCTCCCAGCTGAAGACCCGGGAGGCGATGAAACCGACGACGACGATGAAGCCGGTGAGGACCGCGGCAGGCAGCAGCAGCGCGTCGAGCCCTTGTCCGCGCACCAGTACGGCGCTCATACCATCGTTGAGGTGGCGCATCGGGAAGGCCAGTGACAACTGCTGCAACCAGGCAGGCGTGTGGTCCATCGGGAAGAACGCCCCGGACAGGAATGCCATGGGCAGGATAATCAGGTTGGCCGCGCCGGTGGCGGCTTCCTCGGTCTTGGCGAACGCCCCGACCAGCATGCCGATCGCGAAGAACGCCAGTGTGCCGAGCAGCAGCAGGGGTATGGCCAGCCACCACGAACCCGACAGGCGCAGCCCGAACAGCGGCAGCATCGCGACCCCGACGAACACCGCGCCCTGCAGCAACGCGATGCCGATGGCGACGGTCACGCGGGAGCCGAGCACCGTCATCGGGCGCACCGGCGCGAGCCGGATCCGCCGCAACACCTGGTTCTTACGCCATCCCACCAGGGTCAACGCCGCACCGAACACTGCCGACATCGAGATCGCCCACGACAACAGCCCAGGCGTGAGGAACTGGATCGGCTGCAGTGACTCGTCTTCAACCTGCGCCGCGTCGATCTGAAACCGCGGTGGCTGCCCCGTCGCCGCGACGTTGGCTTGACTCACGACGCCGAAGACGATACCCCGAACGATCCCCGCGCGATTCTGATCGCTCGCGGCATAGTGAAGGGTGACATCGTTACCGCTCTGGGTGACATACCCGGGTAGGTCTCCGGCCCGCACCTGCTCCTCGGCTTCGGCGGTTCCCGCCACCTTGACGAGTTCGACTGCGCCTGACTCGGCCAGCGCGACGATGATCGGGCCTTCCCCCACGGTTCCGAGTTTCGTCTTGGCCGTACCCGCGTCGCCGAAGAGCAACCCGAGGATCACCAGGAACATCAGCGGGAACAGGATCGTGAAGAACACCGTCGTTTTGTCCCGGACGAAGCCCTTGAACGCGGCGCGCGAGAGGCTCACGATGTCGGGGTCGTGGACCAGCGCACAGGCAATGGAAAGCCGCTGCCGCTGCCCGCCCGAGAGCTTCTTGTCCGGCGTATCCGCCTTGTCGCGCAAGCCGACCAGGTCCAGCATCTCGGCGGCACGGTCGCCATTCACGCCGTATAGCGCGCCGAAGGTCTCCAACTGCTCGCGTGCGGTGAGCTTCTCGAAGAACGCGGAAGCCTGGAGCTGGACCCCGATTTTCGGCAGCAGTTCGACATTGCGCGGCCACGGCGACTCCCCCAGCAGGCGCACCGACCCGGCGTCGGGCTTGCGCAGCCCCTCGGCGATCTCTAGCGTGGTGGTCTTGCCGGCGCCGTTCGGGCCGAGGATGCCGAAGAACTCCCCCTGCCTGACGCGGAACGAGACACCGCTGACCGCGCGGACGTCGCCGTAGCTCATGTGAACGTCCTCGACGCCGAGTGCATCCTTCCCTGGAAATCCCATATGCCCGATCATGCCCACAAACGGGCCGCCGTGCATCAGGGATTTCCCCGGAGGCTTGCAACGCCGGGGTGGGGCTGTCCCTACCCGCGAGCGGGCAGTGAGCAGGATGGTTGCGGCGGCCGGCGCGGGCGAAGCTGAAGGCATGCCCCCGAGTCCCGCATCCACCACCCGCATCGAGTACGACGGCAGCAGGCCACGACCGCCCCTGGCCGGTTCGCTCGCCTTCCTGCTGCTGAGCTTTCCGCTCGGCATCTTCTGGTTCGTCGTCGGGGTTGCCGGTATCGTGCTGGTCCCGGTCGGTCTCTTCGTCGTGCCGTGGCTGGGCTGGCTGCACGCGAGGCTGGCGTACGCGATGCTCGGGCCCGACAAGGCTCGCCGGATGGCGGCGAAGGCCCAGCGG
>WHSS01000135.1 GCA_009379975.1 Actinophytocola sp. | reverse complement strand
TTCAGTGATCGCGTTGAGGTCGATCTTCATCACGTTGCGGCCGTAGGGCTCGAGGAGGTGGGGCGCAAGGCCCATCTCGGTCGCGATGTCGTCCAGTGGCTTGAGCGCCGCCTGGCGGGCGATGGCCAAATCGGAAGGGAAAGCCATGGCGGTTCTCCTTGAGATTCGTCGGATTCAGGACCTTGAAACACGCACACATGGGACCGCACGGTCAGACCTACCGTTGGTCAACCGAACTCGTAGTTACGTACTTCAATTGTTCATACTGACAAGACTCTTCGCATTTCTGTAGTCAGTAACTTCGGATGGCGCTATAAGCAAGCCCTATGAGTCGCGCGAAAATGGTAGTCGATGAAGTGGTGTGACTCATCCGCGCGGTACTTGATGTGGTGGCGTCCAGCTTATCCGGCTGCGCGTAACACGCGTATGTGGTCTTTTCCGCGCTGCGTGACAGGAGGAGCATTGTGACGGGCGATTTTGATCAGCATTTGTGCCGGCAGGGACAGCTCTGAGTTCGCGCCCCAGGTGGCCCGAATCTTGTGAACGAGATCGACGCCGGTCACCGGAACCTTTACAAGCTGGCCCGTCCGAAGCTCTTCTTGCACTGTCATCAAACTCAGTACCGCTGCTCCGGTCCCGTTTGCGACAGCCGCTTTTATGGCATTCGTTGACGCCAGCTCCAGATGCGGATGTTTGTCGTGCAGGCCATTGAGAGACCGCTCGAGCGCCTCACGTGTTCCGGAACCCTGTTCGCGGAGTACGAGCGGCCCCGCTATCAGCTCGGCCGGGGTCACCGGTGTCGCGCGACGCGACCATGGATGGCCGGGAGCGACGATTAGTACAAGCTCGTCATTTCCAATTGAAGTCTGCGCGAGGTCGGCGTGGGTGCAAGCACCTTCCGCGAAACCAAGATCGAAGTGTCCGGCAGACACGTGTTCGATAACGTAGCGCGAATTCTGCACCTGCAGCTCCACCGCGACGTTAGGCAGCTGCTCGCGTAGCGAGACAAGCCAGCGCGGCATGAGATTGTGAGCCACGGTCAGGCTTGCCGCGACGCGCAGCCGATCATGCCGGACCTCCCGCAGGGCGGACGTGCGTGTGGCGAGTTCACCCGCGGCATTGATGACTTCGCGTGCCAACTGCGCCACCATTCGACCCGCTGGAGTCAGCTTGCATCCAGTCGGCAAACGCTCCAGCAGTTGTAGGCCAAGGCGACGTTCAACCGCGCGCATACGCACACTCGCCGCCGGCTGAGACATGGAATGCGAGTGCGCCGCCTTGCTCAGGCTGCCCAATCGTTCCACGCAGAGCAACAGATCAAGATCAACTAATTCGGGAACACCAGGAGGCAGGATCATCGTCGACCTATCCCTTCGGCTGGAGGTTTCGAAGGTCCCGGCAGGCGCGCTCTGCGGTGGACTTGGCTCCCATAAGCTACCTCACCCTGCTGATCACCAGGAAGGTAAAGAACCAAGGACTCTTGCACGTACATGTGCAATTCTGCACACTCCACGAATGAACAATCTGAACGCAAATGACCTACTCCACCTGCTAGAGCTTGCGAGGGCGGGGCGTTTGGTCGACGCCGCGCAACGTCTTGGAGTCGAGCACACAACCGTCTCGAGGCGCATCGCTGCACTGGAGAAGGCAGTCGGCCGCCGCCTGATCCACCGAACGCCGAACAGGTGGCTGCTCACCGATGACGGTGAGCAGCTACTGGCTCACGCCGAGACGATCGAGTCCACGATGCACGCGGTGGCCGAGCTTGGGGCGAACCGCCGCAGCAGTAGCCTTGGCGGGACGATCCGCGTCGCCGCGATGGACGGGATTGGAGGCACCCTGGTTGCCGGAGCGCTCGTCGAACTGCAGCGTGCCCATCCGCGGCTTGAAATCGAGTTGACAACCGCCACGCGCCGGTTCGACGTAAGCTACCGTGACTACGACGTGGCGATAACGCTCCAGCGGCTTCAGTCACGACGCTTCGCCATCCGCCATCTTACCGACTATAACTTGGAACTTTACGCAACTCGACAATACCTGGAAACGCACCCACCGATTCATAGTCTCGAAGATCTGGCCGGACATACCTTCATCTGGTACGTGGAATCACTGCTTGACGTGCCTGAACTCGACGTCTTCGAAGAAATCGTCGTCACCCGTCGGCCGATTCTCCGCAGCTCCAACATATTCGCCCAGCTCGCCTTTGTGATCGCCAGTGGCGGGATAGGGCTCCTGCCACGATTCCTCGTCGTCGACCGACCCGAACTCGAACTCGTGCTACCAGACAAGGTATCGCTGCGGCGCACGATGTGGGTTGTGGTACGACGTGAGGCACTCAACCTCGCCAGGGTGCAAGCCACGCTCCATCATCTCAGCGTGCACATCACAGAGCGCCAGGATCGTTGGATTGGTCCGGCTACGACCCAGCATGAATGGGATGCCTGAGTGGCGCCCGAATACCTACAGCAAGGACGAACACGGGATCGCCGCCTCGACAGCCGGACATAAGGCACTGCTATGAGGCTATTAGTGATTCCCGGCTAGCCGGGCTAGCGACTCGTCGGCATACTTGGATCGTCTGCCAAGTTTATTGCTCAGCTGCCTTGGCTGGCATGGACCCGGGCCTGAAGGGAAAGCATCGATGACTCAGCTCAGTAGTGATCCTGTAGCTTCGCGCCAGGCGGCGCGACATTTCAATTTAATTGACACTGACGTGCATGAGCGCGCCGAATTGTCGGCTCTGGTTCCTTACCTCGAGCCGATGTGGCGCAAGTACATTACCGACTTTGGGTGGCAGCCGGACCGAATTTTGCCGTACACGCAATATGCTGCCGGCGGGCTGGATCGATTGGACGCGAGGCTGCCCGACGGGCGTCCGGGTGGCTCCGACTATGAACTCCTTCGTCAGCAGCTTCTTGATGAGTTCGACATCGACTACGCCATCCTCACCGGATGGCTCGATGCGTCGGGTCTGCATCCAGGATGGCCGGAGTTCAAGACGGCCCTGATGTCGGCCTATAACGACTGGCAGATCGAGCATTGGTTGAACCGGGACGAGCGTTTACTCGGCTCGGTGCACGTGAACGCACACGATCCGGCCGGTGCCGCCCGTGAGATCGACCGAGTCGGTTCGCACCCGAAGATGGTGCAAGCGATCCTCTATATCAAAGACAAGCCGTTCGGGGATCCGTACTACCACCCGATCTATGAGGCCTGTGTCCGCAACAATCTTGCGCTGGGCATGCACCACAGTGAGAACGCGCCGACCGCCCTAGGGTTCCACCGCTACTTCGTCGAGTGGCACACCCTCGTGTCACAGGTCTTCATGTCCGAGGTCGTAAGCCTCGTCTTCAATGGCGTCTTCGACAAGTACCCCGAGCTCAAAGTGATCATGATCGAAGGCGGGTTTACCTACGTTCCACACCTGATGTCGCGGTCCGACCAGCAGTACAAGGAGCTCCGGTCGGAGGTACCGTGGGTAAAGCGTATGCCAAGCGACATCATCAGGGAACACGTGCGTTTCGCGTCGCAGCCGACCGAGGAAATGAGCCTGGAACGGTTTCTCCAGCTCGTTGAGTGGTGTGACTCAGACGAGCTATTCTGCTTCTCAACTGATTATCCGCATTGGGATTTTGACTCACCTTGGGAGGCTCTTCCGCAAGGAATGCCAGAGGATCTCAAGCGAAAGATCTTCTATGAGAACGCGAAGAACACCTATGCGAAGATGCCCGCATTGCGAGCGATCGGTCAATAGCTCCGGCTCCCTCGGAGGAAAGAGGTTGAACGTGAAACAGGTCGTCTGCCACAAGTCGGAGCTGAGCAACGGTCAGATCATGCGTACCCAACTCGGCCCCATTCCCGTCGTCGTAGTTCGCACCAAAGCCGGCAGCCTATACGCATTGGCGGCCAAATGCCTACACCAGGGTGGCCCGCTCGACCAGGGTCGAGTGTACGAGCACCATGCCACAACCAAAGACGTCGGCGAATACGTCATCGATCCCGGCCGAGAAGTTCTTAAGTGCCCATGGCACGGCTACGAGTATGACATCAAGACCGGATGCACTGTGTTCGACCCGAGCCGTGCCGTGCAGACATTTCAGGCTTACGAGGAGGAAGATCAGATTGTTGTGCAGCTGGCCACGGCAGGTGCGCGCCAAGCTTGACGTTCTCACTGCTTCATGAACACCGAGGTAGCTGTCACAAATGGCGATTGGGTGCTCTCAAGGGAAGCACCAGGAGCGTCAAAGGACACCAAGATCTGGTTCCAGGTAACCGCTGCGAGGGCTCGCCCGTAGGAGAGTAGTCCTGGAGTACCGCGGAAGATGGGTGACACGGTGTGTAGAAGTAGCAGGGACACGGAAGACCACGAAGACGTGCGTCTCGGCCGAGTAGAGGGCGGTGACCCTAACGGATTCGTCGAGGTCGCGGCGGTTGGTGACTTGGCTGACGGCCAGATGGTCGGTGTCAAAGTCGATGGAGAACGTGTCCTCCTGGCGAACTTGGGAGGCGAGTTCTATGCCATCGGCGGTATCTGCACCCATGAACGGGCCAATCTGGACGAGGGCGCCCTACATGAGGGCGTGGTCTACTGCCCGCTCCACTACAGTGCGTTCGATGTCCGGTCCGGCGAAGTGCTGGGCCCGCCGGCTGACAAGCCGGCTCGCGCCTATTCAGTCGAAGTCGAGAACGGGAAGGTGCTCGTCTCCAGGCAATACGACACGAGCGGGTCGAGAACCACAAAGGCCGAGGACGAGGCGAGCGGATATGTGCGGAACGAACCGCTACATCGGGCTCGTCCCTGGCACACTCGACTGTCGGACGGAATTGACTCCGTAGCTTGGCTTCAGCGTCTCACTGACCGGGTAATGGCACTTCTCACGTCGGCCCGTGCGCGCTGGGTCCCCGGTTGGATTCTCGAGCTTCTGCACGGTCGCTGGCTTGGCCATTCGCTGCACCCCGCGTTGAGTGACCTTCCCATCGGTCTGTGGATGAGTTCCCTTTTGCTCTACGTCATCGGCTTGGCGCATCCGGCGGCGATACTCAGTGTCGTCGGCACGGTTTCCGCATTTGGTGCCGCCGCTACCGGGGTCGCCGACTTGTCGGTCGCCGAAGGGCATGAGCGACGCGCCGGGCTGTTACATGGCCTGCTGATGAGTAGCGCGCTCATTATCCATACGGCCTCAGCAGCCGCTTACTATTTCGCCGGGTCGGTTCCGGTGGCGATCGTACTCGCCGCGATTGGCGTGTCCATTACGATAGGCGCCGCGTATCTCGGCGGGCATCTCGTCTTCGGCTACGGCACAATGGTAAACCACACTAGTTGGCCGCCGGGACCCGTTCAGTGGGTCCGTACTGTCGAAGAGACCGAGCTCGACGCAACGCCGGGACGGGTCTTGTCCGTGGATGCGGGGGACAAGAAGGTGCTGCTGCACCGCACTGGCGAAGGGCACATCTCGGCCATCCACGATGCGTGCAGTCATGCGGGTGCGCCATTGTCGCTGGGCAAGATCTGCGATGGCATCGCGACGTGTCCGTGGCACGACTCCAAGTTCCGCCTGCGTGACGGCGCCGTCCTGCAGGGACCCGCGATCTACCCGCAGCCGGTGTTCGAGGTCAGGGTCAACGACGGCTGGATCGAGATTCGGTCTCCGGCGTGAAGGCGCTCGCTCGAGTCTGTGAGGTGGCAATTGATTGGAGAAGCAATGACTCGAATCAATTACGAGGGGTTCAATCCTGCAAAGGATCCTGGCGTGGAACTCCTCAGTATGCCGCGTTGGGAGCTTGCGCCGGTCAAGGAACCACTGCTCGCGGCCGAGGTGCTGCCGCCAGGTACTGAAGTGACGATGAGTTGCTTCGCGTCGTCCGAAGGTTTCGAAACAACTATACGACTCACTCGAAGAATTATCGAACATGGGCATCGTGTAACGCCTCATTTACCGGCTCGGTCCATCGGTAGCTCAAATCATCTTGCCGAGCTACTCTCCGCCCTTAAGGAATCTAATGTAACTAACATATTCGTAGTCGCGGGTAATGCCAAGAAACAGGTGGGGCCGTACGGGGGAGCTTTCGATATTATGGAGATGGTCGCGGCTGCCGGTTTCACGATCGGCATTGCAGCTTACCCGGAAGGGCACCCGTACCTTTCCGCAGCCGAGGCGATTGACCTGCTGCGACATAAGCAGCGGTATGCGTCATACCTCGTCACTCAGACGTGCTTCGATCATCGGCTTTTGCGCGACTGGCTGATGAAATGCCGTCAACACGGCGTTTACCTCCCAGTTCATATCGGTGTAGCCGGCGTTGTCCAGCGCAAGGAACTCTTTCGAATGGCGGCATGGATGGGGGTGGGGAACTCGATGAAGTTCATCAAGAGACAACACAAGCTTTCCGCGCGTTTGGTTACACCGGGTGCCTACAATGCTACCTCGCTCTTGAATGGCCTTCTTGATTGTGTCTATGATAATAACCTAGGTCGCGTCGGACTGCATTTAAACACGTTCAATCAGGTTAAGAAAACGTACGACTGGTGGAAAGGTTATGTTTCGTCGATAGATCTAGGGATCGAATCGAACCCCTCGGATTGAGTTGGAGGCAGAGAGTGGGCGCGACGGTGATCGACGGCAGGGAGGTCGCTCGTTCGGTTCGAGAGCGGGTTGCCGAGGAGGTGGCGAGGCTGGCGGCGCCGCCGGGGTTGGCTACCGTCCTGGTCGGGGACGACCCGGCGTCGGCCCTGTATGTGAGGAACAAGCGGAAGCAGTGCACGCAAGCCGGCATCCGGGACCTGCACCAGCATCTGCCCGGGGATGTCTCCCAAGAGAGTCTGTCCGCCGTCATCGACGAGCTCAATGCCGACCATGATGTCACCGGCATCCTGCTCCAGCTGCCACTTCCTCGACACCTTGACCCCGCGGCGCTGATCGGTCGGATCGACCCAGACAAAGACGTCGACGGGCTCACGCCGATCAGCGCCGGACGGCTCGCGCAGGGCACCAACGGGCTGCGTCCTTGCACACCTTCTGGCGTGATCGAGCTACTCGATGCTTACCAAGTGCCCGTCGAGGGTGCCGAGGCGGTTGTCGTCGGTCGCTCCGAACTGGTCGGCAAGCCCCAAGCTCAGCTTCTTCTCGAACGCAACGCCACCGTCACCATCTGCCATTCCCGTACCCGCGACCTGGACGCGGCTTGCGGGCGTGCTGACATCCTGATCGTCGCCGCAGGCGTTCCCGAGCTCATCCGGGCTGACGCGATCAAACCGGGGGCGACCGTCATCGATGTCGGTATCCACCGCACCGACGACGGATTACGCGGCGACGTCCATTTCGAGACCGCACGCCACGTCGCAGGCGCCATCACGCCCGTCCCCGGTGGCGTGGGTCCGATGACCATCGCCATGTTGCTGCGCAACACACTCGCAGCGGCGCAGCCGTGATCGGTGGGCACACCGCGGTGGGAGGCGCGGCAATCCGTCACGTTCCCGTCCCAGGACTGCCTCGCCCGGGGCGGTGCATGATCATGGGAATCCTCAACGTCACGCCGGACTCCTTCTCCGACGGCGGAATGTTCTCCAACCCTGCGCGAGCCGTTGCACACGGACGTGCCCTTGCCGCCGATGGGGCCGACATCATCGACGTCGGCGGAGAGTCGACACGACCCCACGCCGAACGCGTGAGCGTCGATGACGAACTGAAGCGAGTGGTTCCTGTAGTGCGCGACCTCTCCACCGCAGGCGTGCCTGTCAGCATAGACACCATGCGGGCTGAGGTCGCCGAAGCGGCGATCGAGGCGGGTGCGGTCATGGTCAACGACGTCAGCGGCGGACTTGCTGACCCGAATATGCCCCAATTTCTGGCCCAGGCGGGCGTTCCTTGCGTTGTCATGCACTGGCGTGCGCACAGCAGCACGATGAACCGTCACGCTGCCTATGACGATGTCGTCGCCGAGGTGGTCGAGGAACTGCGTCAGCGACTCGACGCTCTCGTCGACGTGGGTGTCGACCCTGAGCGGATCATCCTCGATCCCGGCCTGGGATTCTCCAAGACCGCGGAGCACAACTGGGCTTTGCTGGCGAACCTGGACGCAATGCACGCGATTGGACGCCCCCTGCTCATCGGGGCCTCGCGCAAGTCGTTCCTCGGAATCGCACTCGCCACGGATGAGGGACTGCGGTCACCGCACGCCCGGGACGATGCCACCCTTGCCGTGTCCGCACTCGCAGCAGCCGAGGGAGCATACTGTGTCAGAGTCCATAATGCTCGATCCACAATGGACGCCCTACACGTCGCGGCGGCGTGGCGTGCGGCGCGGACCGCCTCACTGAATCAGTGGTAGGGAGGCTCCGAGATGGGTCGCACCACGCAGCGTCGCCGCATTGTGCGCCTGCATGCGGACAAGCATTCCGTCCGGTCAGATTTGCCAGTGGTCGAGGAACCCTTGGAGATCCGGATCGGCGGGCATCCGCTGGCCGTGACCATGCGGACTCCCGGGCACGAATTCGACCTGCCCTCGGGATTTCTGCTCCCGAGGGCCTGATCAGCGCAGGCAACGGGCCGGACCGGCACTACAACACGATCGACGTAGAGCGGCCACCACGTGCTCATGCCTGAGATGGCGAACCGAGTTGGCCCTGGGCCCGTGCTTTGATCTCTTCGCGCAAGTTCGCCTTCGGATCCCGGATCGCCGTTGTCTTGCGGGGTTGGGCGATGCCGGTCGGTTATGGGGCCATGCGTCGTGGACCGCTACCGGCTGCGTTCGGGCGCTGGCAGTCTAACGAGTGCAGGGCTGCGGCAATGCGATTCAAGGGACGTGCGGGCGACCTGGAACTGGTCGCCCGCCACCTTGCCTCGGCCGGTACCTACGGGTCGAGACCGGATGACGGATCGCTGATCCCGGCATTCGAACAGACGTCGAAGAGGAGTAACCCGAGATGGCCACGGAGCAGACGAAGCAGAAACTCAAGAAGATCACGATCCCGACGCTCGACGAGAAGAAGCGCAACGGGGAGCCCATCGTCCAGATGGCGATCTACGACTACCGCTCCGCCGTTATCGCTGACCGGATCGGCGGTATCGACATCCTGTGTGTGTCCGACACCGGTGGCATGATCCTCTTCGGCCATCCGACGACGACCTCTGTCACGTTCGACGAGGTCATGAGCATGACCAAAGCCGTTGCGCGGGGATCGAAGTACGGGCTGCGGATGGTGGATATGCCGTTCTGGAGTTTTCACGTCTCCCCGGCTCAGGCCGTAGAGAACGCCGGACGATTTGTCGCTGAAGGCGGAGCGGAGGTGATGAAGTGCGAGGGGAACCAGCACCACGCGGCCAACATCGAGGCGATCGTCAAGGCGGGTATACCGGTACAAGGTCACATCGGCGTGACTCCCATGCGAATTCCTCAGCTTGGCGGATTTCGCGCCCAGGGTAAAACCGCTGACCGGGCGAAGGAGCTCGTCGACGATGCGTGGGCGATGGTCGACGCCGGCTGCTTCTCCATTCTCTGCGAGGTCGTCACCGACGAGGTCACGGCTTACCTTGCGGAGACGCTGCCGGTTCCCGTGATCTCGCTGGGCGCCGGCAATCGAAGCGATGGTGTGCACATCATTACCAGCGATCTCTTCCACATGTACGAAGAGCACACCCCGCGGCATTCGAAGATCTACTTCGACATCATCCCGGTGTTCGAAAAGGTCTTCCAAGACTACCGCGATGAGGTGCGGGAGCGGGTGTATCCCGGCGCCGAGCACACGGTGTACATGAAGGACGAAGAACGGGAAAAGTTCTACCAGCTGATGGACGCGGGCACGCGGCGGGAGTGAGACACACGCGACGGTGACGGGTGGACGCCGCTCGTCACCGTCGCGTCGTACGTGACGCGTTGATCAGCGGCGCTTCCTCCCCGGTAACCAGGCGGTCGATCGGGTGCGCGAGCGGGGCGCCCGGAAACAGTTCGACGCGGACTTCCGCGCCCGCGTCGATGCCGGTGCATCCGGCGGGGATCCGGAGCAGACCGTTGGCGCGCATCAGGGCACTGAGGGCGCCCGCGCCGCGGCCGGTCGGGATGGCGACGAGGTCGCCGGTACCTGGCTGCCGTTCGAGGAGGACCACGAGGCATTCATCGAGGTGGACAGGCGACGTGACGGCGCGGGAAAGTTTCGCCGACGCGGTGGACGGGTCGGCCAGGATGGTGCCTTCGAGCCGCCGGATGATCGGAAGCGCGAAGGTGTCGAACACATGGGCGGCCGATACCGGATAGCCAGGGACGCCGACGGCCGGGACGGGTAAGTGTCCGCTGACGTAGCCGAGGACCACCGGATGGCCAGGGCGCATCGCGACGCCGTGCACAGCCACCTCGCCGAGTTCGGCGAGCACGGCGGCGGTGTGGTCGTCGCGGCCGGCGCTGGACCCTGCGATGACGAGGACGAGGTCCACCTGGTCGATGACGGCACTGACCGCCGCCGCGATCGTCTCGCGGTCGTCCGGCACGATCGGCAAGAGGAGGGGAACGCAGCCGGTCTCCCTCGCCGTCGCGGCCAGCATCGGCGAGTTCGTGTCGAGTACCTCACCGCGGCCGATCGCAGTCCCGATAGGCCGCACCTCATCTCCGGTCGGCAGTACGGCGACCCGCGGTTGCCGCCGGACCATCAGCGCGTCGTTCCCGGCAGCGGCGACCACGGCGGCGTCCACGGGGCGCAGCCGGTGAGCAACCGGCAGAAGCAGTTCGCCTGCCATCACGTCTTCGCCGACACCGCGCACATGGCGGCCGGGCAGAACCGGCAGGGTGAGTTCGACCGCCCCTCCGGCTAGGTAAGTGAGGTGCTCACGCATCACGATCGCGTCGCGTCCGGGAGGGAGCGGATCGCCGGTGTCGACCACATCGAACCCGCCGGGCGCCAGCCGTATGGGGGCCGCCGGTGACGCCCGTTCGACGTCGCCCGCTCGCACCGCGATCCCGTCCATCGCCGCGAGCTCGTACGCAGGTGAGGACCATTGGGCGTGAACAGGTCGGGCGGTTACCCGCCCGACCGCATCCGTCACCGGCACCTGCTCGGTAGCCAAGGGCGGTCGCCAACCGGCGGCGAGGCAGCAGCGCTGCCACGTGCGCAACGATGCCCGTGCGGTGTCGGCGTGGCTATGTGTCATTCCGTTCCCACTCTGGATCCGACGACACCGGCGGGACGACCTGCCAGCCGTCATCACGCTGCTGCAGGTGCACCGGGACGATCTCCATCTCCGGCAGCAGAGAGTGCAGGCGGGTGGCAGCGAGGGCGAGGTGACGCCGGTGTTCGGCATCCGTCACCGGGTGCGCGGCGCAGTCGGTGTGCGAGGCGAGCACCACGTGTGTGCTGCCGTGGGCACTGTGTGACACCAACACCCGATTCGCTAGGCGGCAGGCCCCCTCGGCGTCGCCGGTCGCCAGCACGGCGTCTGGACCCGGGACGGTGACGAGATCGGCCGTGTCGACGTCGAGTCGATCAAGAATCCAGGCGCGGAGCGACTCGTGGATGCGTCCGTCGATGCAGGTGACGGCGGCGGCGAAGCGCTGGTGCGTGCTCACGCTGACACCACTGAGATCGGCAGGGCCGGGCCCGAAAGCTTCGTCCGGGAAGTCGGCAATGTCTTGACGATCCTGGCCAGCTCATTGATCGCGAAGCCGTACTTCACGCGACGCCACTTCCCTTCGACCTGGTCTGGTGACGACAGCCGACCAACCGCAGTTGCTCCTGGGTAAAGGTTGGGCGTGGCTGTGGCTCAGCGGTAGATCAGTCAAGCTATGGTGCTCCAAAGAGCGCCTTTGGGGATGCCGGCGGTATGACCCGAACGCTCGGGTGCGGTCGCGGACCGATTTGTCCGGTCGACAAGCCGAGAGCTGTTGGGTTGCGAACTGCGGGGACAGCGACTCAGCACCGCAAAGGATCACGGCAGTGTGGTCCGACCCATCACCGCTGGTTATGGCGGTATTCGAGATGGCTGTCTTGTGGCTGAAGCCACACCGCTGGCAATCTGCGACCGGAGGATCAGCCGATATCCGATCAGGAGATTCGACGAGGCGGACCACCCGCGACCCTTGGAAGCTGATCAACGGTATCCGTTGCCTACGAACCTATGAAATTGTCGCCTGTGACCCGGACCCGGACCCGGCCGGGGCTCTCTCATGGCCCTGAACTCGCCGAACGTCCGAGCGAAGGTGAGTGATCGACATGAGAGGCCCTGAGTGCCCGACGCTACGTAAAGTAGCCGACACGAGGAGTTGTCAGCATGACGACGAAGGAAGAATCAACCGGCACGGTGGACAAGCGCGGTGTTCGCGTGCCGTTCAAGCAGTCCATGCTCGTCGCGCTCGCGGCAGGTGTGGGTTATGGCTTCGATGCCTACGCGGTCAATATATATAGCCTGGTCCTGCCTGCGATCAGGGAAACGCTCGGAGTCAGTCTTGCCACGCTCGGCTTGATAGGGTCCATCTTCCTCGTCGGGTACACCATCGGGACGATCGGTTTTGGTATCGCCGCCGACCGGTTCGGAAGGCGGGACACCCTTGGCGTGTCCATCCTCGTATATGGCTCCACGACAGCGCTTGCCGGACTGACCTCCAACATTGTCGTGTTCACCATGCTGCGGTTCCTCACCGGGGTTGGAGGGGCAGGCGAATTGGCCGTTGGCGCCCCTTACACCGCCGAGATGTTTCCCGCTAAGGCTAGATGCCTCGGAACGGGCGGTATCATGTTCTCCCTGTACTCAGCGGGGTACATCCTCGCCGCGGCGACCGCGCTCTTGGTCGTGCCCCGTTGGGGATGGCAGCTGACGTTTATCCTCGCGGCT
>WHSS01000259.1 GCA_009379975.1 Actinophytocola sp. | reverse complement strand
GCACTGGAAGCGGGCGCCGACCCGGCCGGCGTCGTCGCGGGCCAGGCGGAAGCGGCCGCGCTGCTCGGCGCGCCGATCGACGCGGCGGCGGTCGCGGTCGAACCGGCGGACGTCGCGCGGGTGGCGCTGGTAGCCGGCGCCCTCGCTGCCCACCAGGGACGTTCGGGTCGCGCCGCCGATGCATTGCTGGCCGCGCCGAGCCCGGGGCCGCTGCTCGCCGTGCCCGCCCTGGTGGCCACCGGCCGGCTGACCGAAGCGCGGACCTCGTCGAAGGAGCCAGGGCCGGAGGCGCTACGCCTGCTGGCGGAAGCCGCGCTGGCCACCGGCGAACCCGAACAGGCGCTGCCGCTGCTGATCGAGGCCGCGGAGGCGATCGAGCACGCGAAACAAGCCGTGGTGCTGCCGGAAACCCCGCACGCGCTGACGGCCGTGGCGGCGGTGATCGCGGGCGACGTGGCTACCGCGGAGCATCAGCTCGATCAGGCACTGACCGGTGGTGTCGGCGGCCCCGGTGCGGCTGAACGGCATCGCGTGCTGCTGGCATGGGTGCGGCTGCGCACCGGCCGCTACGACACCGTGGTGACCGAGTTGGCCCGGTGGGCGGCTGCCCGGCTGCCCGGCAGGGAACGGCTGCTGGTCGCGGCGCTGTCGGCGGGCATCGCCCGGCGCTCCGGCGATATCGCCCGGCTGCGGGCGGCATGGACGGGCGCCGAACCGGCGTTGGCGCGGCGGGCGGTGGACCTGTACCAGCTGGAGGCGGTCGAAGAGCTGCTGATCGCGGCCACGCGGATGCATGAGCAGCACCGGATCGACCCGGTCCTCGCCGAGTTCGACCGCATCCTGGCCGGGTTGGGCCATCCGGCCACCTGGGTGGTCGCCCTCGGCTGGATCCGGCTGCAGGTGGCGATCGCGGCGGACGACGCCCCGGCCGCGGCGGCGGTGGCGGCCGATCTCGCCGGTGTCGCGCCGACGACGCACCGGGCGAGGGCGCAGTGCCGCGCAGCGGGCCAGTGGGCAAGGGCGCTGTCAGGCGACATCGACGCGGACGGCGTGCTGGACGCTGCCGATGCCCTCGCCGCGTCGCAACTGCCATGGGAGGCTTCCCGGTTGGCCGGTCATGCCGCGATCCGCACCGCCGATCCGGCCGCCGCCCGCCGGCTGCTGGAACGCGCCCGCGAACTCACCAACCTCGATCCTCTGCTGGCCGATGGCGCACCCAGTGCGGCCCGCGGCGGCCTGTCGGACCGCGAGGTCGAGGTGGCACGGCTGGTGCTGGCCGGCCGCACCTACCGGGAGATCGGGGCGCAGCTCTACCTCTCGCCGAAGACCGTGGAGCATCACGTGGCCCGCATCCGCACGAAGCTCGGGGCGACGTCTCGCGCCGAGCTCGTTGCCGAGCTACGCCGCGTCCTGACCGCGGCCGACGGCGCCGACAACACCGGCAACCTCTAGGCACAACGCCGCCCCAGGTGCGTAACAGCAGGTCGTGCCGGACCGAATCAGGGTCAGCATCCCCTATCAGGCCCCCCTAGGCAGGGGGATCCTCCCGATGTGGGGGGTGGGTTACGCAGCGCACGCTTAATCCCATCAAATCCCACCGCCCCGCCAGCAGGGCACGGGGCCAGCCATAGGAGAACACCATGACCTCCAACATCGAACTTTCCCCCGTCATCATCGAGAAGCTCAAGGCGCTGTACGAGATGATCTTCCGCAGCGAAGAGTCGACCGAGCAGTTTCTCGCCGACCCCGATGGTGCGTTCGCCGCTTACGACGTCGAGCCCAGCGTCTTCGGCAGCGTCGACGTCGGCCAATTCGTCAACAGCTGCGCGTATCCGGCCGGCGGCAGTGGACACGCAGGTGGCGGCCACAGCGGCGGCGGCGCGAGTGGCTACTCCGGCGGCGGAGGCGGCGGGGGTGCGGCCTACACCCCGTCGGCGCAGGCGGTACAGCAGGTCACCCACGTGACGCAGAAGTACTACGACGACCACTCGACCCACCTCACCGACAACTCGACGAACCTGACCGACAACTCCGTGGACATCGACAACTCCGTGGACGTGGCGGTGGACGGCGACATGTACGGCGACGTCGACACCGAGAACCTGAACCAGGTCGGTGACGGCAACGTCGGCAATGTCGGTGACGGCGACGTCAATGTCGCCAGTGGCGACGGCGCACAGATCATCGACGGCGACAACTACGGCCAGGCCAACACCGGCGACGGTGCGGTCCTCGCCGGCGATGACATCAACGCGCCGGTCAACACCGGGGTCAACACCGGCATCATCGCCGACGGTGACGTCGAGAACGCGGTGGTCGGCGACCACAACCAGGCGACACAGGTCAGCGGCAACGCCGAGGGCGCGGTTTTCGGCGACAACAGCGGACTGGTCGGCGGCATCGACATCAACTCGGGCGGCGGCGCGGGCGGTACCTCCACCGCTGTCGGCGGCGTAGGCATAGGGGGCGCGGGTGGCGCAGGCACCGGTGGCTCCGGCAGCGACTTCGGGAGTGCCGCGGGCGGCGCGGGCATCGGCGGAGCGGGCGGCGCCGGAACCAGCGGGGCGACTTCCAGTGATGCCTCCGGCGGCGCGGGCGGCGACGTCAACCTGAACCTGAACTTCGGTGGTGGCTCGCAGACCAGCGTGCAGGACTCCACTGTGGAGGAGTCGGCCGTCAGCACCGGCGGTGACGCCAACAACGTCGCGGACAACAACATCTACGACGGCTCGGCGGCATCGGCGGGTGGCGACGCGACCGGCGAGTTCGAGGAGACGACCGTCGACGCGGACCACTCTGTCGTCGCGACCGAGCAGGGCGAAGGAGACCAGACCCAGGAAACGGCCGACAGCGCCGAACCCGTCCTCTGACCCCGGCCCTTCGGGCTCCCCGGCCCCGCAGGCCGGGGAGCCCGAAGGTGTATGCGGCGGATTGCACAGTCGTTACGAATCCAGGATCAATCGCCAAAACTTCTCGATCGTGAGGGACGATGATGACCGTGACAACCGAGGCCACAGCGGCCAACCCGGTGGCCGGCGCCGTGGCCCTCGTCGAGCTGGGCCTGCGTGCCTGCGAGGCCTACCAGCGAGCGGACCTGGCGAAGCGGCTCACCGCGGTGAAACGCACCCTCAGCGACCCCACCATGCACGTGGTCGTGGTCGGCGAGTTCAAGCAGGGCAAGAGCTCACTGGTCAACGCGCTGGTCGGCGCGGCCGTCTGCCCCGTCGACGACGACGTGGCCACCGCCGTGCCGACCTATGTGCGGCACGGGGCGGAACCGAGCGCGGAGCTGATCTTCGACGGTGAGCCACCGCGCCGGGAGCCGATCGCCGTCAACGAAGTTCGGCGGTGGGTGGTCGAGGGCGAGCCGGACGCGAACGCGGAGCAGGTGGCGGGCGCCGAGATCCGGCTACCGCGCAGGCTGCTCGAGCCCGGCCTGGTCCTGGTCGACACTCCGGGGGTGGGCGGCCTTGGCTCGGCGCATGCCGCGGCGACGCTGGCGGCGGCCGCCATGGCGGAGGCCCTGATCTTCGTAACCGACGCCTCCCAGGAGCTGACGCGTAGCGAACTGGACTTCCTGCGCCAGGCTCGGGAGATGTGCGGCATCGTGGTCTGCGCCCTCACCAAGACCGACTTCTATCCGTACTGGCGCAAGATCATGCGCCTCAACGCCGAGCACCTGCCCGATGAGCTCGACATGCCGATCATCCCGGTGTCGTCGACGCTGCGCTCGGCCGCCGTCGCCGCGGGCGATACCGCGCTGAACTCCGAGTCCGGCTTTCCCGACCTGGTGCGATTCCTCGCCGAGCGTGTGAACGGGCGCACCGCGAGCCGCTTGGCCGGTGAAGCCGCCGCCGAGGTCGCCACGGTGTGCACGCAGTTCGCCGCGCAGTTCGAGGGTGAGCGGGCCGCATTGGCGGACCCCGAGCAGGCGCATCTGGTCGTCTCGGAACTGACCGAGGTGAAGGAGCGGGTCGAGGCACTCAAGTCCGCGGCGGCCAGGTGGAACCAGACCCTCACCGATGGCATCGCCGACCTGAACTCCGACATCGACCACGACCTCAAGCGCCGCATCCGTGACGTCGTCAACGAGGGCGACAGCGCGATGGAGGATATCGATCCCGCCGAGATCTGGCCGGAGATGGAGTCCTGGCTCCAGGCGCGGGTGGCGCACGAGTTGCTGGCGAACTACTGGCTGCTGAGGCAACGCGCGACGGCCCTGAGCGAGGAAGTCGGCGAACACTTCCGGGAAGCATCCGGCGAGGTACTCGACCGGATCGCGGTCCCCAACCCGACTCCCGCGCTGGCGGGCACCCAGGTCGAGCACAAGATCGAGCTCGAGAAGATGAAGGTCGGCAAGCAGGCGATGGTCGCCCTCAAGAGCGCCTACGGCGGCGCGATCATGTTCGTCATGCTGGGCACGTTCACCGGCATCTCACTCGGCCCGATCGCGCTCGGTATCGGCCTCGTCATGGGACGCAAAGGCTTGCGGGACGAGAAGAAGAGGCAGCGGGCGGCCCGGCAGACGCAGGCGCGCAATGCCATTCGCCGCTACTGCGATCAGGTCAGCTTCGTGATGGGCAAAGACTCCCGCGACACGCTGCGCAAGATCCAACGACAGCTGCGCGATCACTACACCGGCCTTGCGGAAGAGCTCAACCGGTCGAACGCGGAGGCGTTGCGGCGGGCTTCCGAGGTCGCGACGCAGTCGCAGGCCGAGCGGGAACAGCGGCTCGCCGACATCGACGCCGAACTGGCGCGACTGGCCGAGCTTCGCAACCGCGCCAAGGCGGTGGCCCGGTGAGCCTGCTGGAACGCACCCGCGACGCGTTGCGCCACGCGATGGGCGTCTATCGCGGGACCGAGGACGGCGCGCGGCTCGGCGAGATCCTGCGCAGGCTCGACGAGCCGTTGCGGGTCGCGGTGGCAGGCCGGGTCAAGGCGGGCAAGTCGACGTTGCTCAACGCGCTGGTCGGTGAGCAACTCGCCCCGACCGACGCCGGGGAGTGCACCCGGGTGGTGACCTGGTACGTCGACGGTCATACCTACCGCGTGTTGGCGCATCCCATCGACGGCGAGCCGCGGCAGCTGAGCTTCGACCGCGACCACGGCGCGATCGAGATCAAACTCGACGGCTTGGCACCGGAGGAGCTCGCCCAGCTGGTGGTGACCTGGCCGTCTCAGGCGCTGCGGACCGCGACGCTGATCGACACCCCCGGCATCGGCTCGTTGTCGGAGCGGCTGGCGCAGCGGACGTGGGACTTGCTCGCGGCGGCCGATGATGAAACCCCGGCCGACGCCGTGCTGTACCTGCTGCGTCACTTGCACGGCAACGACATGGAGTTCCTGCGGGCGTTCCACGACACCGAGGTCTCGCAGCCGAATCCGGTCAACGCGATCGGCGTGCTGTCCCGGGCCGACGAGATCGGCGTCGGCAGGCTTGACGCGATGTCGTCGGCGCGCCGGATCGCCGGGCGGATGGCCACCGACCCGAATGTGCGGCGGGTGGTGCAGACCGTGGTGCCGGTCGCCGGCTTGCTTGCCGAGACCGCCGCCACCCTGACCGAGGCCGAGGTGGCGCAG
>WHSS01000286.1 GCA_009379975.1 Actinophytocola sp. | reverse complement strand
GGGCTGGATGCGCTGGCCCGTGGGCTGGATGCGTGGGCGGAGTCGCGCAGGGGTGAGCGTGCGGGCAGGGCTGTGGGGTTTCCGAGGTTCAAGTCTGCTCGTGTCCGGCGTTCGGTGCGGTTCACTACCGGCACGATCCGCGTGGAGCCCGATCGCCATCACGTCACGCTGCCGCGGCTGGGCACGATCCGGACGCATGAGTCCACGCGCAAGTTGGCTCGCCGCCTCGATTCGGGTACCGCGCGGATCCTGTCCGCGACCGTGAGCCGGGACTCGGCCGGGCGTTGGCATTGCTCGTTGCAGGCCATAGTGCGGGCCAAGACCCGGCCCGCGCACGCGGCCCGCTCGGCGTATCCGGTGGTGGGCGTGGATGTTGGTGTGAAGGCCGACAGCCTGCTGGTGGTCGCCACCCCCGGGGGAGGCGAGATCGCCCGGGTCCCGGCGCCGAAGTCGCTCACCGCCGCGCAAGCGAGGCTGCGGGCGTTGCAGCGCAGGGCCGCCCGCCAGCAGGGGCCTTACGACCCGAGCATGCGCACGAAGCGGCAGCCGTCGAAGCGGTGGCAGAAGACACAGGCCCGGATCGGCAAGACCCACGCCCGCGCGGTGAACGTGCGCCGCGACGCGCTGCACAAGGCCACCACCGCCCTCGCCCAACAGCACCAGGTCGTGGTGGTGGAGACACTGAACGCCTCCGGGATGCGCTCTGCCGGTGGCGCCTACAAGAAGGGCCTCAACCGATCGCTCGCGGACGCGGCGCTGGCCGAGATCAGGCGGAAGCTGGCCTACAAAACCCGCTGGTACGGCAGCCTTCTCGTGGAGGCGGACCGTTACTACCCATCGAGCAAGATGTGTTCGGCGTGTGGTGGGCGAAAGCCAAGCCTGACCCTCGCCGACCGGACCTATGTGTGTGAACACTGCGGCCTGATCATTGACCGTGATCTCAACGCCGCGATCAACCTCGCCCGACTCGGCGACACCCAGCGCACGCTGGGTGAACAGAGTCCCGCCGACAGTGGGTCGGTGGCAGGACGTGGAGCCACCCGTGAGACCGAGCCCGCGCGAGCAGGCGACGCAGGAGGCCGCGAAACGTCAACCCCGCACAACCCGTCCCGGGTTGGTCAGACGGGGACCGTCGTCTCGCAAGGGACGGCTGCCTAATGAAGAGAGCATGCTCACGTTTGCTCACCAGAAGGCAACGGAGGAGGTCCGCATGAGTGACGCCGGCACCGAATCGGTGCTCGTCGTGATCCCGACATACAACGAACGGGAGAACTTGGGCTCCGTGGTGCGCAGATTGCGCGCCGTGCTGCCCGAGGTGCACATACTCGTTGTCGACGACGGTAGCCCCGACGGCACCGGGGAGTTCGCCGATGAGCTGGCCGAGGCCGATCCCCGCGTCCATGTGATGCATCGCACCGCGAAGGCCGGGCTCGGCGCGGCCTATATCGCCGGTTTCCGGTGGGCCCTGGCGCATGACTACGGCGCCATCGTCGAGATGGACGCCGACGGTTCGCACGCGCCGGAGGACCTGCCGCGCATCCTGCGGGCGCTGACCGGCGCCGACCTGGTGATCGGCTCCCGGTACGTGCCGGGCGGCAGCGTGGTCAACTGGCCCCGGCGCAGGCAGTTGTTGTCCAAGGGCGGCAATCTGTATTCGCGCCTCGCGCTCGGCGTGAAGATCAAGGACATCACGGCAGGCTTCCGGGCCTATCGCAGCACCGTGCTGGAGAAGCTGGACCTGGGCGACATCGCGTCGCACGGCTACTGCTTCCAGATCGACCTCGCCTGGCGCAGCGTGCTCGCCGGCTTCACCGTGGTCGAGGTGCCGATCACCTTCACCGAGCGGGAGATCGGCGAGTCGAAGATGAGCGGCTCGATCGTTCGCGAAGCGGTACTGCAGGTCGCCAAGTGGGGAATCCGCAGGCGGGCGGGAAAATTGCGGGCAGGCATCGCCCGCGACAAGGCCTGAGCGCGGCAAGAAGCAGCCCCGCGGCGGGAGGCCGCGGGGCTGCGTCTTTCTCGAGTTGGTCGAGTTTCGTGGTCAGGCCGTGCGGGAGCGACGATCCTTCAGCTCGGTGAGACGCTCGGTCAGCAGCTCCTCGAGCTCGCCGATGGTGCGGCGTTCGAGCAGCATGTCCCAGTGGGTACGCGCCGGCTTGATCTTCTTCTGCTCCTGGTTGGAGCCGTCGATGATCTCTGACTCGGTACCGTGAAGCCGGCATTCCCACACCGCGGGAATCTCGGCGTCGTCGGAGAACGGGACCTCGAACTCGTGATCCTTCGGGCATGCGTAGCGCACAGTGCGACGTGGAGCGAGGTCGTGGTTACGGTCCGTCTCGTAGCTGACCGCTCCCAACCTGCTGCCACGGAGAACACGGTCGGCCATGATGATGTCCTTTCTGGTCAGGCTCGTGCGAGCCTGGTCATGCTCACACTATGCAACGTTCGGCAGGTCGCCAGGATTCCCAATGGGGTAATGGCGCACGCCACTCACCGAGCGACATTGCCGCAACAGCTTGCGTTATAGAGAGAGTCAGGAGCCGCAGGCGTGACGGCAATTACGCCCTCGACATGCAGATATCCCCCGTATGGGCTAAGGCTGATCGTTTTGGGTCCAGCGGGCTCACGTGACCAATTTGCGGGGTGCAAGTTGCACCCGCCAGGTGATCACACTCTGTAGCGCACGGGGTATTCCCAGCCGCGGGCGGATCTAAACCTGCGCGGGCGGAGTGTTACCCGCTGCCACGATGGCCTTGCGTACCGGAAGGAAGACCAGCAGCAGGAAACCGATCACGAAGAACGCGGACAGCGCGACGATCGCGGGACGGAAGGAGCCGGTTACATCGGCGATCACGGCGAACATGGTGGTGCCGAGCCACGCCGTGCCGCGCTCGGTCATCTCGTAGAGGGCGAAGTACTGCCCGTCCTTGCCCGGCGGGATCAGCTGGCTGAACAGTGACCGCGACAGGGCCTGGGTACCGCCGAGAACGAAACCGATCCCCGCGGCGACGAGCCAGAACATCAGGGCGTCGCCCGGTTGAAGGAAGTAGGCGGCCACCACGACGCCGATCCAGCCGACAAGGCAGGTCAGGATCGTGCGCTTCGCACCGATCGAGCGGGCGAGCATGCCGAGCAGCCAGGCGCCGACGAAGGCGATGAACTGGACCACCAGGATCGTCACGATGAGCGTGTCCTGGCCGAAGCCGAGCTCTTGCCTGCCGTACAGCGCGGATTGGCTGATGACGGTGGCGACTCCGTCGTTGTAGACCAGATACGCGCCAAGGAACCACAGTGTGAGCGGGAACGCGGCGGCACCGCGGATGGTGCGCCCGAGCTCGACGAACCCCGCCGTCAGCACCGACTTACGTTCCAGGTCGACCGGTGGGGTGTTGCGCTGCTTCAGCCTGGCCAGCGGGATGAGCGTGAAGCCCGCCCACCAGAGGCCGGACATCAGGAACGCGCCACGCACCGCCTCGCCCTGGGTGAGTCCGAACAGGTCGTGCTGGGTGACGAGGACCAGCTGCAGGGCCAGGGCCAGGCCACCGCCGAGATAGCCCATGCCCCAGCCGCGCGACGAGACACCGTCGCGCTCGTCCGCGTTGGCCACGTCGGTAAGGAACGAGTAGTACACGATGATCGACGTGCCTTCGGCCACTCGGCCGATCAGGTACAGCAGCGCCGCGAGTTTCCAGTTCGACCCGGTCGCGAACACCATCAGGGCGATCGACGTCGCGCCGATGAAGGCGAGCACGGCGAGCATGCGCTTACGGTTGAAGCTCCGGTCGTTGATCGCCCCGACGATCGGCAACACCAGGACCTGCGCGAGTAGGGCCGCGGTGATGAGGTACGGCCACGCCACGCCCGCCGAGAAGCTGAAGCCGAGGAACTCGACATCGCAGCTGGTCAGCGCGTTCGACTCACAGGCCTGCTCGCCGTTGCGCGCGACATCCTGGCCGGCCGCTTCCTCCGCCAGCGCTCCGACGAACGCCGCGCCGAACGCCGTTGTCACCGAGGTGAACATGGGCTGGGCCGCCCAGTCGTAGAAATACCAGCCGCGTTGCTCGCGCCTGCGCTGCTGCGGATCCGTTGCGGGGACGGAGCCGATCCGTTCGACCGTCATGCCACCTCGTTCGTGATGTGTCTTATCTGGTGAGCGGAGACTACTCGCCGCCGGTGGTGACGGAGCGGAGCAGCGCGGATCGTGCCCGTTTCGCGTTGGGCGGATACTCCGTTCGGCCAAAATCGGCGAGCTCGCCGCGCCATCGGCG